>CANKTP010000069.1 GCA_947486375.1 Candidatus Hydrogenedentota bacterium
AACACCTCCATGTTACCCGTGTCGGGGGCCGAACAATTAAACACCTCAGACGACCAGCCGACCCGCCCCATGATCTCGCACAAGGGGGCATACTCGAGGTTGGTCAAGCCCGCGCCGCGCTCGGAATGCGGCAGGAACATGTTCCACAATCCCGCCTCGCGCGCCTTGGGCTTGAGGTCCTCGATGATTTGGATCACCTTCCATCGCTCGCCCGAATCCCGCTGGTCCAGGTAGGTCTGTTCGTTCGGGTAAACATGGTCGTCCATGAACTTCATCAACCGCTTCCGAAGTTCCTTGACCTTGTCCGTGTAGTCGAAATTCATGTGGCGCTGTCCTTTCGTTCGTTCCAAAAAACCGCAGTCCACGGCCACGCCGCCCGGCGTGCCGGCCCAAGTGTCCCAAAGTTCCCGTTCAAGCCGTGCAGCATACCCCACCGCCGCCCCATTTGAAAGTTCCACCATCCCGCCTGGCGAACGCCCCGCCCGGTCATGAAGCCCGCCCCCAACCCCGGGCGGCTTCCCGCGCCACGGAAGAATGCGACGGCGTGTTACCATGATTGGCGCAATGGTTTAGCGGGAGAAAAAAATGAGGCTGCCTTGGTGTGGAATCGTCGCGCCGTTACTTGCGGTCGCGGGATATGCGACGGTCTGCGCGCAGGAATCGCCGCGGCCAAACATCGTCTTTATCCTCGCGGACGATCTGGGCTACGGCGATCTTGGGTGTTACGGCCAGGAGAAAATCCGCACGCCGAGGCTCGACGCGATGGCGGCGGAGGGGATGCGCTTCACGCAGGCCTACTCGGGCAGCACGGTGTGCGCGCCGTCGCGGTGCAGCCTGATGACGGGGCGACACTCGGGGACCTCGCGCATCCGGGGCAATGCGAGCGTGCCGTTGTTGCCGGGAGATGTGTGCGTCGCGGAGGCGCTGAAGGGGGCGGGATACCGGACGGCCCTCGTGGGCAAGTGGGGCCTCGGCGATGCGGGCACGACGGGCGAGCCCACGGCGCAGGGCTTCGATTCCTATTTCGGGTACCTCGATCAGGTCCACGCGCACACGTATTACCCGGCGACGCTCTGGCGCAATGGCGTCGAGGAGGCCGTGCCGGGGAACGTCGAGTCGCAGCGGAACGTGGCCACGGAGCGCGTGACCTACTCGCACGACCTGTTCACGACGGAGGCGGCGCAGTTCGTCCGCGCGAACTCGGAGGCCCCCTTCTTTCTCTACCTTGCCTACACCATCCCCCACGCGAACAACGAGCGCCACGCCGCGCTTGGGGATGGGATGGAAGTGCCCGATTACGGCGACTATGCGAAGGAAGACTGGCCAGCCTCGCAGAAGGGGCACGCAGCGATGATCTCGCGGTTGGATCGCGACGTGGGCGCGCTGCTCGACTTGCTTCGCGAACTCGGGATCGACAAGAACACGCTCGTGATTTTCAGTTCCGACAACGGCACGCACAAAGAAGGCGGTGCGGACCCCGCGTTCTTCAAGAGCTCGGGACCGTTGCGCGGCATCAAGCGCGACCTGTACGAGGGCGGCATCCGCGTCCCGGCCATCGCGTGGTGGCCCGGCACGGTGGCGGGGGGCGCGGTGTCGGCGCAGCCCTGGGCCTTCTGGGACTTCCTCCCAACGGCGGCGGAATTGGCGGGGACTTCCGCGCCCCCGGAGATCGACGGCATCTCGATCGCGCCGACCTTGCTCGGGCGGGGCGAACAACGGCAGCACGAGTATTTCTACTGGGAGTTCCACGAGGGCGACTTCCTGCAAGCGGTGCGTCAAGGCCCGTGGAAGGCGATCCGGTCGCGGAAGAGTGGGGACGTCGAGCTGTTCAACTTGGACAAGGATATTGGCGAGACGACGAATGTCGCGGCGGAGAACCCGGCGGTCATGAAATCGCTGGCGCACATCCTCGACACGGCGCGGACGCCGTCGGAGCATTGGCCGGGGTGACCCATATAAAGTGAGGCCCGAAGACGACCGAGGAGACACCGATGGACTACCGATTTACCGTAGTGTTCCGGACGGATGAAGATGGACGAGTCGTTGCCATTTGTCCCCTGCTACCGGGCTGTAATTCCGACGGGGCAACGCTTGACGAGGCTCGTGCGAATATCGCGGAAGCGATAGCGCTCTATGTTCAATGCCGCCTTGAGCACGGCGAACCTATTGCGGAAGAAGTGGCGTCGGAGCCCATATCCGTCGCCATATGAGTCCGTAGCTTCCGCGGATTACATCAAGGGAATTGGTTCAAATTCTGGCGTCTGCGGGTTTCGAGTTCAATCGTCAGGCCGGCAGTCATGCGATCTGGCGCAATGCTGACGGGAAACAGGTAATAGTGCCCATGCATGCCGGGAAAACGATCGGCCTTGGGCTTCTCCGGCAGATTCTCCGTGACGCGGGTATTGATCCCAACACGCTGCTGCGATAGTTTCTTTTCGCCGTCCGAGCCGTCCCTCAGATATCGCTGAAACTCCCGCCGCGTCCCTTGCCGGATGCGAAACGCTTCGCGCCCTCGACCGCCTCCAACGTGAGGGCCGATCCGCCCCGGCGAAATTCGTTGAGGATCGCCTCGGGAAACCCCAGGTCGAATTGTTCGTAGGCGGACATCCGGTCGGAGCGCATGCAGGTCTGCGGGAAGCGCGTGAGTTGTTCGGCCAAGTCCTCGGCGGCGGCGCGGGCCTCTCCCTTGGGCACGACGCGGTTGACGAGTCCCATTGCCAGCGCTTCCGGCGCGTACACCGGTCGCCCCGTGAGGATCATGTCGAGCGCGTGGCCAAGGCCGATGAGGCGCGGCAGCCGCACCGTGCCGCCGTCGATCAACGGCACGCCCCAACGCCGGCAATAGACGCCGAGATACGCATCCTCCTCGGCGACGCGCAGGTCGCACCACAGGGCGAGCTCGAGTCCACCGGCGACGGCAGGTCCGGCAATCGCCGCGATGACCGGCTTGCCCAGGACCATGCGCGAGGGACCCATCGGGCCGTCGCCCTCTTCCGTGGCAATCGGCGGGCCCGTGCGCGAGCCGATCGCCTTGAGGTCCGCCCCGGCGCAGAAGGCCCCGCCCTCGCCGGCGAATACGCCGACCCACTGCCCGGGGTCGGCATCGAACTCGCGCCAAGCGGCGACCAGCGCGGCCGCCGCCTCGGCGTCGACGCAATTGCGGACCTCGGGACGGTTGATGATGACCGTCGTGACGTGGCCTTTTTTCTCGACGCGAACTTTCATGATCGGGGGATCTCCGTGATGAGCCAGGCATGGGAGCTATGGGAAGAATGGGACAAATGGGGGATGGTCGCGGGAGGGCAGACCCATAGGTCTGCCCCTACGTGGGTTCATGGTGGTCCGGTATGTTAGCCGACCCGCGTCCAGGCCCTCGATAGGATGCGGTGCGCCTCGTACAGTTCTTCGCGACGAATCGTCAGCGGCGGGCTGACACGCAGGACTTTCCCGGCGAGCGGCCCGAGGAAATGGACGCCTTTCTTTCCCGTGCCGCGATACGCCTCGAGGACGCATTCGCGGGCAATGTCATCGTCGCGCATCTCGATGCCGTACACCATGCCTTCCCCGCGCACGGCGGTGACGAAGGAGAACTGAGCCTTCAGTTCGTCCAGCACCGCACGAAGTTGGACGCCGCGTTCCCGCGCATGCTCGACGATCTTCTCGTCCTCGAATACATCGAGTGCGGCGCATACGGCGGCGCACGCCCGAGGATTGCCGCTGAAGGTGTCCGAGGCCTCGCCGTAGTCGAGCGCGTCGATGAGGTCCGCCCGGCCCACGACCGCGGCGGCGGGCTCGCCATTGGCGAGGCCCTTGCCGAGGACGATAAGGTCGGGTTCGAGGCCGTAGGTCTGGTACGCATACATGTTGCCCGTGCGCCCGTGACAGGATTGGACTTCGTCCAAGATGAACGGGACATCGTTATCGCGGCACCAGTCCTGAAGCATGCGCAAGTACCACTTCGGCGGATGATACGAGCCCGCCGCGCCGAGATACGGCTCGGTGATCAATAGCGCAATGTCGTCCCGGTGATCGCGGCCGAGCCGGTCGAGTTCCTTCGCGTAGTGCGCCTTGGGTTCGATCTCGTCCGTGGGAAACGGCACCCAGCGGACGTTCGGGTTCGGGCTTTCTTCGCCGCTGACGTCGCCGGCGAGTCCTTTCTTCCCGTGAAACCCCTTGCGCGTGGCGAGAAGGATTTTTCGATCCGGGTTCTTGTGCATCGCGGCCCATAACGCCTTCTGGATGCCTTCCGACCCGCTCGCCGCCCAGAGCAGCTTTTGTGCGTTCCGATTTCCCTCCATCGACGCGAGCAGCCGTTCGGCGGCCTCGACCTCGATGGGCGTCAGGAAGTTATATGCGGTGCGCGGCAATCCCTTGGCGTAGCGCGCAAAGGCGCGCTCGAAACCCCTGTGGTCGTGTCCCAAATTCGCCACGAGCACCCCGGCGGCCAAATCCACCAAGCGACGGCCATCGGCCGTCCAAAGGTGGCTCCCCTTCGCCCGGACGACGGCGGCCATCGTAGGCGTCTTCGTCCGCTGGCCCCTGCCCGTCGCGGCGTCCAGGCGAGCCCGAAGGTCGTTCGCCTCCGGTTCCGCCGTGTGATGAATCGTCATGGTCATTCTCGTGCTCGAATTCCTGGGTCTGCGTCAGAAAAGTGGGAATGGACGACATGGACACGATGGACAATATGGACGGGCACCCCGGGCTTTCGCGCGGGTCTTCACTGGGACATGCGCGGTATGGTAGCATGGAACCGTGGCCAACAACCCAACGCGAAAGGTCCGAAAACGGACCGTTGTGCTCGACGGAAACCGGCTCGGGCTCGTGGGGGGCGCGGTGATTTCCGCGCTGGTGCTTGGCCTGTGTTTTTACATGCAGGAAACCGATGGGTTCACCGCGTTTACACGCGCCGGATGGTCATTCGTCGCGGCCTATGGCGTGATCTTCCTGTTGGTCCGGCTCATCTTGCGCACGACGTTGTTCGAGGCCATCGAGCAAAGGGAACGCAAAAAGGCCGAGGCGGCCGACCACCCCAAGCCGCGCCGCTAACTGAATTCGCATCAATAGTTCCACCGGGAGGCGTATTTCCCCGTGGAACCCGGAGAACCGCCCATGAAGTTCGGAAAGACCGCCGCGATCCTGGCCGCCCTATATGTCGTGTCCGGCGGGGCGCGCGCCCAGGCCCCGGATTTGCAACACATGGACATCGTCGCCAAGTCGGTGCCGGACGGTCCCGTCGCCAAGGTCAACGGCGTCAATGTCTCCCGCGAACATTTCATCCAGTTTTACATGGGCGAGCTTGATCGCGCCCTCGAGCGAAACGACGGCGCCGGAATCGAGGACGGCGCGCGCGTCAAGCTCGCGCTGTTCTGCCTTGGAAACCTCATCCAAGTCGAGGTGCTGCACCAGGAGGCGATTAGAAAAGGCCTCAAGATGGATCGGGCCGACATCGATGCCGAATGGACCAAGCAGCTCAAGGCCATCCAGGCCTCATTCGACAAACAGGGCCGGAAGATCGACGTCGAGACCGATGTCCTCGAGCGACTCGGGTTCGCCACGCGGGAGGAAGCGATGGTCGACGTCGAGCGCATGCTGCTCGTCGACAAGATGCGCGCCACCATCGTAAGGGAAAGCGGCCTCGAGATATCCGAGTCCGAAATCGCCACGATTTTCAAGGAAGAGAATGTCCAGTTCTCCCGGCCCGACATGATCCACCTGCGCCAAATCTTCATCAAGGCGCCCGATTCGGGGGCCAACGCCCGGGAGGCCCGCGCAAAGGGACGCAAGCGCGCGGAGGAAGCGCTCGCCCTTATTTATTCCGGACAGACTTTCGAGGGCGTGGTGCGTTCCTACTCCGAGGCCCCGGGAAAGGACGATGCCGGCAACCTTGGCCCCGCGCCCGTCGAGTCGCTGCCGCCATTCCTCGTCGAGCCCGCGTTAAAATTGAAGCCGAACGACGTAAGCAAGATCATCGAGAGCGAGTTCGGTTTCCATATCGTCAAGCTGATGGAGATCACGCCCGGGAGTAGCGCGACGCTCGACGAGGCCACCCCGCTTATTCGCCAAAGTCTCCTCGCCCGGCGCGGCGAGACGACCGTGAGGGACTACTGCGAGAAACTGATCAACGGGGGAATGGACGTGCGGATTTATCTCGATCTCGAGAAGACGCTCGCCTCCAATCCCGAATACAAGGAACTCGAGCTCGACTAACGGGATCAGGGCTAAATCCCCCAATGCGCACGCTACCCCCAAAACTCGATCGTTTCTCCCCAACGCCCCATGCTTGACTGCCTAGTCGCCACCGCATGTCTCCTCGCCCAGGCCACCCCGCCCGCCGAGTACCGCTGGCCCCTCGACCTCCCCAGGGACCTTACATCGAGCTTCGCCGAGTACCGCGTCGGTCGGTTCCACATGGGAATCGACTTGCGCACCGGCCCAATAGGCCAGAAGGTCTTCGCCGCCGCCGATGGGCATGTGTCCCGGATTCGCTGCTCGCCCTACGGCTACGGCAAGGCGATCTACCTGCAGCTCGACGATGGCCGCAGCGTGGTCTATGGCCACCTCGATGATTTCAAGCCGGACCTGCTCGACTATGTCCGCGCGGCGCAACACAAGGGCGAGACCTACACCGTCGACCTTACCCCGGATCCCGGGCAATTTCCGATTGCACGCGGCGAATGGATCGCCCTCAGCGGACAAACCGGCGTGGGCGTGCCCCACCTGCACTACGAAATCCGCGATGGTTCGGGCGCGCCCATCGATCCCAAGACCTTGGGAATTGAGTGGCCCGACGAAACCCGCCCGGAAATATCGAAGGTGCTCGTGGTTCCGGGAGACCCTGAATCCACCATCAACGGCGACTATCTGCCCGTGGCGCTCGACGTGCGCATGTCGGCGGAGGGCGCGCCGATCACGTCGCCGATTGCGGTGGCTGGGATATTCGGCGTCGGTGTCGAGGTCGTCGATCCCGCGAACAACGGCGCATCCCGGCTCGGCGTCCGCAGCGTCGCGGCGACGCTCGGCGGCGCGGAACAGTTTCGCGTCCTCCACGACCGGGTCACCTACGATTTCTCGAACGACGGGCTTGTCGCCTATCACCCCTTTCTTCGTGGCGAGGGCCAGTTCCTTCTCCTGTGGCGCTGGCCGGGAAACGAGACCGAAAGCTACGCGCGCACGGAGGCCGACGGATTCGTGATGGCGCCCGCCGCCGCCACGGACCTCGTCGTCGCCGCCGAGGACTACCACGCCAACGCCGTCGCCGTCTCGATTCCAATCCAGCCCCAACTTCCTTCTGGCGGCGATTCCGAAATGGAGCGCGGCGCGGCCCCTGTTTCGTCCGCGCCGGGCGAGCTACACGTCGACACCTTCGCGTCGTGGCTTGTCTTCACGGCATCCTTCCCCGACGACGAACCCGCCCCGCCCGAGCTCATCGTCGAGACGTACGACATCCAGCGCCTGCCCTTTGCGCGGATCAAGCCCGGTCTCTTTCGCCGCACCTATGCCCCGGCCCCAGGGGTCCGCGAAGTCTCCCTCGGCGCGGCGCATCCCCGTCTGCAAGCGCCGATCCAACGCTATGCCGTATTTCGCCGCGGGGAGACCGCGCGTCGCGTCGACTTCGATGGCCTCGCCGTCGAGGTGCCCGCAAAAGCCCCCTACGGCCTTCTCTTGCTACGTGTCGACGAGGCGGCTGCGCGCGGGGCCGACGGCCTTCATCTGCTGGGCCGCGCCCGGACATTGTGGCATCCCTCCACCCCGCTCGACGCCCCGGTGCGCCTGTCCATGCCGATCCCGGACGGCGCCGCCGATCCCGCCCGGTTGCGGCTATACCGCCATCGCGGATCCGGGTGGAGCATGGTTTCGGGCACGAACGCAGGCGGACGCATCGAGGTTGAAACCCGCGATTTCGGGACTTATGCCGTATTGGAGGACGTCGCCCCGCCGGTGGTGACCGGCATAACGCTGAAGGACGGCGAGGCGCTCGATTCCGCCCGCCCGCATATTCGCGCGGGCATCGCCGACACCGGCAGCGGCATCGCCGAGTGGCGCGTCACCTGCAATCAAAAGTGGCTCTTGGTCGAATACGATCCCGAGGAAGACCGCATCGAGTGGGAGCGCGACGAAGATTTGCCCGCCGGTCCCTGCGAAATCCTCATCGAGGTGACCGATCAAGCCGGGAACAAGACAACGAAGTCGCGCACGGTGACGGTTCCCGTGCCGGAAACGGATTGATCCCCGGTCTTCATCGCGGTTGGGGACAGCCAGCCACGTTCCGCCCAAACCACCGGGCGGCACGCGGAGGCAGTCCCCTTGGGCTCGCCCGATGGCTGTATTTTTACAAGCAGTCCCCGGGTCCCAAATACAAAATCGTCCTCCCCCAGTAACCCGGGGGAGGACGATAGGTTCGACTATTTTTCGCGACTATTGCTGGGCTTGGTACACGACCACCCAAGTACCGTCGCGCTTCTCGAGGTCCATGCTCAGCGTCAGGAGTCCGAAGGACCCTTCGGCTTCCACCGGGCCGACCTTGGCCTTTTCGCCGTCGATCGTCACCTTGGTGTCAACGATGTTGATCTCGATGCCGTCCAGGAAGCCCTGTTCCTTGGCGTCTTTCAGGAAGGTGCCGTAGGCGGCCTTGTCCATGCCCTGGTCCGATTTGAACTCTTCCGCGTAATACGACATGACCTTGTCGACGTCGCCGGCCGTGAACGCCGTCTTGAAATCCGCGACGATCGCGTTGATGATTTCCTCGTCGCTCGGGCCCTTGGCCGCGCCACCGCCGCCCGCGCATCCCGCCAAGACTGCGACGGTCAACGCGCACATTGCAAACTTCGCTAATTGCTTCTTCATCGGTGTTCCCTTTCCAGTTAAACCTTCCAAAAAGCCCATGATTATGCCCCTCCCGTCCCACGGGAATCGGGGGAATATACCCCATTGCCGCCAAATGCGCAACATTTTCTCGCTGCGGGGGACTGGGAGGCCCGCTTCCCGTGGCATGGGCGTCTCGCCCATGCGCTTGGTCTGGCGACGTCTATTTCGCCCGAATCGGGAGATTCATGCGCAAGGTGCCCATGAGATGCACGGGCGTGACGCCCCTACCACGAGTCCCAATCCACCAAGTGCGATCCCGTCGTCCCGGCGAGAAAGGCCGCTTGACTGTGCCCTTGCGCCCGGATAGAGTCCGGGATCCCAGTATCCTAAATCCGGAGGTTTGCATGAATTTGTCCGGGTACCTCGCCGTGGGCGCGGTGTCGCTCATCGTGGTTGCCCTCGTGGCCCAGGCCGATACCTTCGATCTGCTGATTACGGGAGGCACGCTTTACGACGGCTCCGCGGCACCGGGCCGCGCCGCAGACGTCGGGGTTCGCGGGGACCGGATCGCCATTGTCGGATCGGCGACCGGGCACGACGCCGGAATCGTCATTGACGCCTCGGGCCTTGCCGTTGCCCCCGGATTCATCGACGTCCACAACCATACCGACCGGGCGATCACGCGCGCCGAGCGCAGGTTCAACGAAGGCTTCGTGCGCCAGGGGGTGACGACCATCGTCGGCGGGCCGGACGGCGAACTGGCGCCGAACCAAATGCGGCGCATCATCAAGGCCGTCGGCGAGCAAGGCGCGGGAACGAATGTTGCCCTCTATGTCGGGCACAACGGCATCCGCCAGAAGGCGATGGGACGGGATCAGCATCGAGAGCCGACCGCCAAGGAACTCGACGCGATGAAGTCGATGGTGCGCGAGGGGATGGAGTTGGGCGCGCTGGGGTTGTCGACGGGTTTGATGTACGAGCCGGGCCTGTTCAGCACGACGGATGAAGTCGCCGCCCTCGCTGCGGAGGTCAAGCCCTTCAACGGCATCTACGACACGCACGACCGCGACCCTGCGAAGGAATTCATTTCCTCGGCGGCGGAATGCTTCGAGATTGGCCGCCGCGCGGGTGTGCCGGCGAAACTGGGCCATCTCAAGGCCGTCGGCCTGCACAACGAACACCTGATCAAGGAGATCGTCAAGATGATCGAGGCCGAGCGCGCCGCCGGGCGCAACGCGGTCTCTGACCAGTATCCCTATGACGGTGCGGCGACCGCATCGATCCGCGAGATCATCGTAGTCCCGGCGGAAATGTCGAAGGCCCCCGGCTTCAAGCTTGACGAGGCCCTGGCCGACCCGGCGCGCAAGGCGCTCATCAAGGAGGCCAGCGAGGACGGCATCGGGGGCGGGTTCGCCTGGCTCAAGGCGACCGGCTACAACTGCATGCGTGTAACAAATGCGCCCGACGATCCGTCCCTTGTCGGAAAGTATCTGTCCGAACTGGCGACGGAGTGGGGGGCGGATCGATTCGATGTCGTTGTCCGCCTCGCCACGATGAAATCCGCCGTCTACATGACCCTGGGGGCGATCAAGGAGCACGACGTCGTCGAGCTGCTTATCCAACCCTGGAACATGATTGCGAGCGACGGGGAATACGCCGACGCCAACTCGAAAGGGAACAACGGGCATCCCCGGGGGACAGGCACCTTTCCGCGCGTGCTCGGCAAATACGTCCGCGAGGAGAGGGTCCTCACGCTCGAGGACGCCATCCGGAAGATGACGTGGTTGCCTGCGGAATTTGTGGGACTGTTGGATCGCGGGCAAATCGCCGAGGGCATGGCGGCCGATATCGTCGTGTTCGACCCGGCGACGATTACCGACCGCTCGACCTACGAGGATCCTTTCGCGTTGGCCGAGGGCGTGCGGGATGTGTTGGTGAATGGAAAGGCCGTTTTGCGCGACGGCAAACTTACCGGCGGGTCGCCGGGTCTATACCTGAAACGTCAACGTTAAGATTCTTCACCAAGGAGCAACGGCAATGCGATTTCGTTTCATGGGGACGCGGCGCGTACTGGCTGTCATTTTTATCGGGTGCATGGCGGCCACTTCAATTTCCGCCCAATCGCCGTCCCTGGACGCGGCCCACTTCGCCGCGTTGACCGCGCGGTTCCAGGACGCCCTTGATACACTCCATCAACGCGAGGGATTTCCTGGGGCCACTGCGGCGTTTATCCTGCCCGACGGACGCTACGAGGGGTTTGCGGTTGGGATGTCCGACCGCGAGAAACAGACCCCGATGGGGCCCGACACGCGCTCGATGTCCGGGAGCATCGGGAAGACCTTCGTGGCGGCGGTCGCGATTGGCCTCGTCCAAGATGGAAAACTGACGCTCGACGACCCGGTCGCGAAATGGCTGAAGGACAAGCCGTGGTTCGAGCGGCTGCCAAATGCGAACACGATCACCCTGCGGATGTTGTTGACTCACAGCGCGGGCCTCATGGATCACGTGAACCAGAAGGGCTTCGCGGATGCCATCACCAAGATGATCGCATCTGGAGACCGCGACGCCTATATCAAGCCCGAGGAGATGATCGGGTTCATCCTCGACAAGAAGCCCTTGTACGAGCCGGGAAAAGGGTATGCCTACACCGACACCGGATATCTTGTCGTGGGCATGCTCATCGAGGAAGTCACCGGAGAGACCTACTACGACCTGTTGCAGGAACGTATCCTAGATCCGCTGGCCCTCAACCTGACCGTTCCCACGAACACGCGGCACATTCCCGGCCTTACACCCGGGTACACGAAGAAGGAGAACCCTTTCGGCCTTCCCGAGGAACTTTTCCTCGATGGCGAAATCCGGATTAACCCTGCGTCGGAATGGACCGGTGGAGGCCTGGCGACGAACTCGAAAGACCTTGTCCGCTGGGCGAAGGCGCTCTACGAGGAGAAGGCACTGGACAAGCCGTACATCAAGGATCTGGTTGAGTCGGGATTCAAGAAAGATCCCAAGGGACACTACGGTCTGGGCGTTTTCGTGCGCGAGACCCCAATGGGGATGACCTATGGCCATTCGGGCTGGTTTCCCGGATACAATGCCAGCATGACCTACTACGCGGAGCGCAAGGTGGCCGTGGCGATTCAAATCAACCGGGACTTCGACAACAAGTCCGAGTACGTTACCGAGCTCGCCCAGGTTGTCTTGAGCGCACTGGACGGGAAATGACGCGCTTGCGATTCGTGCGGGTCCTTCTGGCGGGGCTGATCGTCTCGGCCTACACCGGGCTGGCGCAGCAACCCGCCCAAGACAGCCTCGATAGGAACTACGCCGAGGAACTTCCGCGCATCGCGCCCTTGTCCCCCGACGATGCCCTCAAGTCCTTCGAGATTCATCCCGATTTTAGGATCGAACTGGCCGCATCGGAACCCCTGGTCCGCGATCCCGTGGCGATGGCCTTCGACGAGGATGGACGTCTCTTCGTGGTCGAGATGCGCGGATACAGCGAACTCCGCGACGCCGACATGGGGACCATCCGGCGCTTGGAAGACACGGACGGGGACGGGCGATTCGACGCGGCGACGACCTACGTGGACAAACTCGCGTGGCCGACGGCGGTCGCCTGTTGGAATGGCGGCGTATTCGTCGGCGATGCCCCCCACATTTACTACTGCAAGGACACCGATGGCGACGGCGTCTCCGACATCCGCGAGATTGTCTTCACCGGCTTCGGGCTCGAAAACGTCCAAGGGCTGCTAAACACTTTCCTCTGGGGTTTGGACAATCGCATCCACGGGGCGACGAGCGCCTCGGGCGGACTCGTGAGTCGTCCCGGCTCGAACGCACCCGCAGTTGGACTCAATGGCCGTGACTTTTCCTTCGATCCGCGCGAACTGACGATCCGCGCCGAGAGTGGGGGAGCGCAACACGGAATGAGCTTCGACCGCCAGGGACGAAAGTTCGTCTGCTCGAACAGCGATCACATCCAGTTAATTCGCTACGAAGACCGCTACATTGCCCGCAACCCGTTTTCGGCGCCTCCCAGCGCCCGCACCAGCATCGCCGCGGACGGCGCCGCGGCGGATGTTTTCCGCATCAGCCCGCTCGAGCCGTGGCGTGTCGTCCGGACGCGCTTGCGCGTCCAGGGGCTTGTGCCCGGTCCGATTGAGGGGGGCGGCACCGCCGCCGGGTATTTCACCAGCGCAACCGGTGTCACCTGCTATCTCGGTGACGCCTGGCCCGAGGCCTTTCGCGGAAGCGTTTTCATTGGCGATGTGGGTAGCAACCTGGTGCACCGCAAAGTCGTCGAGCCCGATGGCTTGTCACTCATCGCCCGCCGAGCGGACCAGAACACCGAGTTCCTCCGCTCGCGCGACATTTGGTTCCGGCCGGTACAATTCGCGAACGGTCCCGACGGCGCGCTCTATGTCGCCGACATGTACCGCGAGGTGATCGAGCACCCGGACAGCCTGCCCCCGATCATCAAGCAACATCTCGACCTGAACAGCGGAAACGAGCTGGGCCGGATTTACCGGATCGTCCCCAAGGACTTCAAGCAGAGGCCAATTCCGAAATTGAGCGGCCACTCCTCCGCCCAGCTTGCGGGATTGTTGGCGCATCCGAATGCATGGCATCGCCAGTCTGCCGCACGGCTATTATTCGAGCGTCAGGACAAGTCGGCAGCAGCGGCCGTACGCGAGCAATTGGCGAAATCGACGGCCCCCGAGGGCCGTACCCAGACCTTGTATACCCTCGATGGGATCGGGGCCGTTTCGGTCGACGATTTGGCGGATGCGCTTCGGGACACCGATCCGTGGGTTCGGATCCACGCCCTGCGTGTCTCCGAGAACCACTGCGCGGGCCAACCGGAATTACAGGCTGCGATGGCTGCCTGCGTGAAGGACGCCGATGTTCAAGTGCGCTATCAGGCGGCATTCTCGGCGGGTGCCCTCGATCCGGCGCTTCGCGCCCAAGCGTTGGCCGAGATTGCCGCGTCTACACCGGGCGACAATTTGGTGGATGCGGCAATCATGAGTTCGATCAGCGGTGTCGCGGCGGAGGTGTATCTCGCCCTGGGCAAGGACGACGCTTACAGAAAATCTGACGAAGGCCGGGATTTTCTGTCCGACTTGGCCCGTCAGGCCGGGGCATCCAACACGAAGCTATCCATTGCCGCCATCTTGGAAAACTTGGCCGGTATCGCGGGGAACGACAAGTCCCTATTACAAGCCTCGGTTCGCGGCTTGATTGAGGGGACCCAGCTCACCAGCGGCCGCGAGGAAATACGCGAACTCCTCAAGGCGAATCCGGTCTCGGCCGGGGCCCTGGAATCCATGCTCGTGGCGGCACGGGGCCGGGCTGCGGATACCAGCGAGTCGGTGGACGCGCGCGTCGAATCCGTCCGCCGATTATCGTTGGACACCTATGCCCATGCGGAGGGCCCTCTTCGAGCGATACTCTCCGCCAACGAAGCGGTCGAACTGCGCTCCGCCGCAATCCAGACGCTCCGTGCTTACGACGCCGAAGATGCCGGTCCGATGCTGATAGACGCGTGGCCGACGCTGGGTCCGGCATTGCGCGGCCCCGCCATTGAGGCCCTATTTTCGAGGTCGCTGTGGCTCGGGAAATTACTCACGGCAATCGCGGAAGAACGATTCCCCGCCGCCAACCTCGACTCCACGCGGCGCAATCTCCTGTTGAATCATCCGGACGAATCGATCCGCGCGCAGGCTGCCGCGATACCCGCACTGAAGGGACTGGGCAGCCGGGACGAGGTCGTCCAGCGGTACCAGTCTGTCCTCGCGATGACGGGCGATGCGGGGCGAGGCAAGGCGGTCTTCACCGAAAACTGCGCTGCGTGTCACCGCATCCAGGGCCAAGGGCACGTCTTGGGGCCGGACTTGGTGACCGTCGTGCAAGCCGGGGCGGATAAAATCCTTGTCAACGTGCTCGATCCGAATCGCGAGGTGAACCCGTCGTACACCAACTACGCGGTCGAAACGACGGATGGGGAGATGTTCACGGGCGTTATCACGGCGGAATCCGCGAACAGCGTGACCTTGGGCCGGGCCAATGGCGAGACGGACACGTTGCTCCGCGAGACCATCGCGTCGATCCGCGCCACGAACTTGTCCATCATGCCCGAGGGGTGGGAGGAGGGAATCTCGCCGGAAGCGATGGCGGACCTGATCGCATATTTGTCGGCGATCAAGTAGAATGCTGCGGGCGAGTGACGAAATCATTGACCGAGGTGGATTGTACCCATGAAGGCAAAGGGTTTTACGCTAATTGAATTGCTCGTGGTGATTGCCATTATCGGCATCCTCGCCGCGCTGCTCCTGCCCGCATTGGCGCGCGCCCGCGAGGCCGCCCGCCGGACCACCTGCGCCAACAATCTGAAACAGATCGGCCTCGCGATGAAGATGTACTCGGACGAGCAGCGCGGTATGTACCCCCGTGTTCACGGCGACCAAGTCTTCGGTGCCGCCGCGAACGCCACGGGATGCGCCCCGAGTTCTCTCCAAGACCAACCGGTATTCGGGCCGCGCATGCAGGCGATGTTCCCCGAGTACCTGACCTCGCTCGACGTGCTAGTGTGTCCCTCGGACAATGGGGCCGCCGATGTCGACCCAATCCTGCGTGTGAAAGACGACGGTAGCAACACCTGCGCGTACGTGGGCGAAGTCACCTACGGCGACCAAAGCTACAACTATCTTGGCTACGCGCTCGACAAGGTCGACCAAGACGACCCGATGATCACCGACCCGATTCCCGGCCCGGTTCAACTCGTCGGCATTTCCTTTGTCGCGGGCGCTGTCTTGTTCAACCAAGACCCCTCGGATGACGACGCGATGGACGAGAACATCGACCTTGTCCCATTTGGCCTAAATGGCTTGGATGGGGGAAACGGCGCGAGCGAGACGATTTATCGTCTCCGGGAAGGCATCGAGCGTTTCATGATCAAGGACATCAACGACCAGTCCTCGGCGACGCAGTCCCAGGCCACCATGCCCGTCATCTGGGACAAGATCGCGCAGAAAGTGGGAGGGGGGATCAGCTACAACCACGTCCCGGGCGGTTGCAATGTGATGTTCATGGACGGCCACACGGAATTCGTGAAGTACGGCAAGCGCTTCCCGGCGACGCCGTCGAACGCGATCCTGAACTCGCTCTTCGAGTAACGGCGCTACGCGGCCTTGGAGGCAGCGCCCGCCTTGCCGCGCCGCCGGTATCCCCAGATGGCCAACAGGACAAGCATCCAAACTAGACAGATGAGCGCACCCCCGGCCTCGCGCGCCGTCTCGACTTCTATCCAATGGTCGAGGGTATCCGGCTTCAAATAGAGGAAGATTGCAAGGTACACCGCTGCGGGAGCCGCCGGCCAGGGACCGTACTGGTTGAACATCGCCAGTCCCGACATGGCCGCGGCGATCCCGTACAACACGATCCAGCGCATGGGATCGGGATCGTTGTATTGCACCGCGGCCGCCAGTAGAAACATGGCCATCATGATGAAGTTTAGCACGCGCATTACCACGGCTCGTTTCCTTTTCCGGTTGCCTTGCGTCGAACGGGGCCCAATGCTATAACACTCCGGCTTTCCGCGCCAACTGCGGGGAAGGCGGCAATGGACGATATGGACACGATGGACTACATGGACGGGCGCCGTTATCGATAGCGGGCTCGTTTACGCGGCGAACAGCCGCCGCGATATTGACCATTATTCACTGCGAGAGAGGAACGAGGTACATGAACACGATACTGGGCGATTCGGTGACGAAGGCGGCGCGGACCGCGCTGGATGCGGGGAACGGGATTCTGCGCCTGGCGCCCGCATGGGTGCCGCGCTCCTTCCTCCAACCCGGCAAGCGCATCAAGCTGCACCCCGAGGACTACTACGCCTACGGGAAACACCGGGGCGGCATCGACGAGCGCTGGTTCGCCTCCACCACCCCCGCCGACAACGAAGGGGCCGCGCCGGACGAGGGGCTTAGCTACGCCGTCCATGAGGGCAGCCGGTTCACCCTGCGCGACGCGGTGCAGGCCCTCGGCGGCGAAGTCATTGGCGACGCGATTTGGAACGAATACAAGCGCTGGCCCGTGTACAGCAAATTCTTCGACAACATGGGCCCCATCCCGCACCACATGCACCAGAGCAAGGAACAGGCGGCGCTGGTCGGTCGCCAGGGGAAGCCAGAGTCCTATTATTTTCCGCCGCAACTGAATGCCATCGGAAATAACTTCCCGTACACCTTCTTCGGCTTGGAGCCCGGCACGCGCAAGGAAGACGTGCGCCGCTGCCTCGATCGCTGGAATACCGGCGACAACGGAATCCTAGACCTCTCGAAGGCTTACCGTCTCAAACCCGGCACCGGTTGGCTCGTCGGCCCGTGTATCCTCCACGCCCCCGGCTCGCTCGTGACCTACGAGCCGCAGTGGGGGAGCGACGTTTTCGGCATGTACCAATCGCTCGTCGAGGGGCGCGATGTGCCCTGGAGCCTCCTCGTGAAGGACATGCCCGCGGACAAGCACAAAGACTTGGACTTCATCGTCGATCAGCTCGACTGGGAGGCGAACATCAATCCCAGTTTCAAGGACAGCCATTTCCTCGAACCCATTGCCGACGGCGATACCGCGAAGGAAGGCTATGTCGATCGGTGGATCGTTTACGGCGATGTCCGTGGGGAGCAACTCTTCTCGGCCAAGGAACTCACCGTCCAGCCCGGTGCCAAGGTGACCCTGCGCGACAACGGCGCCTCGGGCGTCATCACGGTCCAAGGGCGCGGACGCATCGGGAACCTGCCGCTTGAAAGCCCGACCATGATTCGATTCGGCGAGATGACGGAAGACGAAGTGTTCATCACCGCGAAGGCCGCCAAGGAAGGCGTCGTCGTGGAGAACCTGGGGAAGGAATGTCCGTTGGTGTTGCTGCGCTACTTCGGCCCGGGGGTAAACCCCAAGGCGCCGAAGGTGGGCGACTACAAGAAATAATTCGGATTCAGGATTGGGGACGGGCGATGTGTCTCAACGCATCATCCGCCCCATTTCACTTCCTTGGCACGCTTGCCCAGCCATTCGCATTGAATCGAGAGACGGCGCATCCATTCGCTGGGGGTATGTCCCGCGACTTTTCCGTCGAGTTGCCGCGATTGGTACGACACCGTGGCGACGTGCTTCACCCCGACCGCGTAGTACAACGCCTTCTGTTCGAAGGGGGAGAGGCTGCGGTATCGCTGGTAATGGTCGAGCAGGATGTTCGTGCGATGCGTGAGGCGCTGGTCGTCCGTGGCGGTGCGAACGCAAAGGTTCGATATCGCGTACGACAAATCCTCGAGGTAACAGCCGTCGCCCGCGAACTCCAAGTCGAGGATGCCCGTCAACGTCTCCCGCACGAAAAGAAGGTTCCCCCCGTGCCAGTCCCCGTGGATCAGCCCGGTCTCGAATTGGTTCCGGGCCTCGAGCCGCAGCGCATTGGACGCATCCCGCAGGAATAGCGCGATGGTGTTGCAGTAATCGTCCACCGGGGCGAAGGGGTCCTCGCCCTTGGATCTCTCGTACAGGTTTGCGAAGGTATCGCGCGGGACTTCGCTAAAACGCCACATCTGGGCGTCTCGCACCGGCCGCGGAATGTCGCGGCACACCTCGTGGAACTTGCCCAGCGCCGAGGCCGAGACGGCGAGCGTCTTCGCCGTGACTTGCATCGGGATGCCCTCGATGAACTCCTGCAATTCGAGCGCGTAGGTGTCGACCTCGACGATGCGCTTGCCATTCCGGGCTGGCTGGATACGCGCGACGGGCAATCGATGCTTGGCGAGATGGTCCGCGAGCCGATGCTGAAACCGCAGGTTGTCCAGCACTGTAAGTTCGTTCTTGTAGGTCTTGACCAAGAACCGTCCCGCGCTCGTCTTGACGACCAGCTTCCGATGACGCCGCTGGTGCGCGGCGGCCAGATTCTGTGGCGGCTCGACCTCGCCAAGGTCGTAATGGTCGCGGATGACCTGTGCGAGAGTCTCCGATGCCTTGGTTTGTTCGGCCACGGAACGGCTCAGCCGATCCGGAATGCCGCTATCATCCGATCCGGCATCCTCACGAAGTCTTCAAGACGTTGGTGGATTCGACATGCTTCATCAGCTCGGTCTTGTCCTTCCACATCTGCTTGAACGTTCGTTGCGAGTACAGTTTCTCGGATTGGTCCGTATGATGGGGCGATGCCGGATCGGCGCTCACGCCCCACGGCGTGCAGGTGTAGGCCTCGATACCCTCCTTGCGGAAAAACATCAGGCAAATCGACATTGACCCGTTGTTCGCGACGTACACGCCGGAACCCTTTTCAAGCTCTTTCGCGCCGACGTTGAACAGGGTCCGGGTCCGATCGTTCCCGCTCCCCAACACCGCGCCATCGACCGGGAAGTATTTCCCGTCGCGCCCGATTTTGTAGATATCGCCCCAGGTGATCTCGATCTTGCCGTAAGTCTTTTTGACGCTGGCGATGGACGCACCCAGGCCATCCAAGAGGGCCTTGTACTCATCGTCCGTCAGCGCCTCTCCCGCAAGCAGCTTCTTGTTGTCCACCTTGTCCTGCGACTCCGTCCGCCAAAAACGCACGTAGGGCGCGGCTTTGCTGTCTTTCACGAATTGCCCATCCCAAGCCAGCAGCCAATCGGATACGGCCTTGAAATCGGCGTCCTTGAGCTTGTCCGCACCGTGTTTGGCGAGGGCGTCCGCCAGGGCCTTCTGCCAGGGCTTCGCCAACACGTCCGTGACATCCATCACGAAGCTCATCGCCTCTTCCTTGGTGACCGAGTCGTCTTCGCTGAGGAGTTGGAGTGCCCGCGTGCCGCGCGTATTCATCGTGTCCCAGGTCTCGTTGAATATGTACGGCTTGTACTTTTCCGGCTGCATCGGCGAATCGAGCATCATGTTGCGCGGGCTGATATTGCAGTTCTGCATGTATCCTTGGGCCGGGTTCCTCACCTGGACAAGGTCCTTGATGTCGTGGATGCCCAGCCACGCTGTCTTCGAGGTGTCGCCCGGCACGGCCTTGGTCCAATCGTAACCGTCGGGACGAATGGGCACCCGCCCCGTCCGGACGTATCCGGTATTGCCATCGCGATCCGCGAACATGATGTTCTGTTCCATGTACTGGTTCAGCGCCAGCGCGTTGTAAAATTCGTCCACGTTTTTCGCGGTACACATCGCGTAGAACTGCTCCACCAGGTTCGCCGACTCGAAGTACGGCGTCTTCCCGGCGAACGCGATCCCGTTTTCCATGTCGGGTTCGGCGAAAAGCGGCCCGAGGTCGGTGAACATGGCCGGGCGGCTAACGGGAGCTTCGCCCTTCACGGGGATCGAGATGAACTCGACCTTCGCGGTCTTCCATTCGCCGTCGTATTGGTATTGCATCGGGTTCGCCGGATTCAGCTTGAGTTGATAGACGTCCGCCGTGTCGGGTCCGCCCGTGGTCGCGGCCCAGCCGACGTTGGCCGTGTGGCCCAACGCAACGAGTGGCGAGCCCACCAGGAAGAAGCCGTGCATTTCCAGTTTTTTCGCCACCACGTTTGCCTCGTAGAAGACAGCCATGCCCTCCCAAGTCAGGTGCGGATCGGTCAACAGGATCGCGCTGCCGTCCGCGGAACGCTTCGGGGACACGGACCACTCGTTCGAACCAAACCCCGTCGAGTTCTTCGTGTTCTTGAGTTCGTCCTGGATTTGACCAAGTGGCCAGCGCAGGATCATCGCGTTGCCGATCGCGGCCGTGTGCCAGGGCTCGAGATCGAGCGCCCACTCCGGCACGCGATCCGGATGTTCGGCCATATACTGCTTGACGCCACGCATGAAGTAATCGCTCAGCGCCGTGATGTGGGCCGGCGCCGTCGCCCAATATGCCTGGCAACGCTCCGCGTTCTTCGAGATGCGCATCGCGTAGTCCTGGTCAATGTATTCCTTGCCGAAGGCCTCCGACATCCGGCCAATCGCCGTACGAATGTTCGCGAAC
>CANKTP010000070.1 GCA_947486375.1 Candidatus Hydrogenedentota bacterium
GTCGATGGGGTGACGGTGGAGTATCGAGCCGCCGATGGGGCGATTCGCGGGGCGCAGGCGCGGGTCATCGATTTCGACACGCCCGAGAACAACGACTGGCTGGCGGTCAATCAGTTCACGGTGTCGGAAGGCCAGCACACGCGGCGTCCCGATGTGGTGCTGTTCGTCAATGGATTGCCGCTGGCGGTGATTGAATTGAAGAATGCGGCGGACGAGAGCGCGACGGTCTGGTCGGCGTTTCAACAACTCCAGACCTACCAAGCGCAGATTCCGGCGCTCTTCGCGACGAATGCGACGTTGGTCGTCTCCGACGGCACGACGGCGCGGATCGGTGCGCTCGGCGCGGGCAAGGAATGGTTCAAACCCTGGCGCACGATCGCGGGGAACGTGGACGCCGCGGCCAAACTCTCCGAGCTGCAGGTGGTGCTCGAGGGCGTCTTTGAGAAGCGCCGGTTCCTCGACCTGTTGCGGTACTTCATTGTGTTCGAGGATTCCGGCGGGGATCGGCTCGTCAAGAAAATGGCGGGCTACCATCAGTTTCACGCGGTGAATATCGCGGTCGAGGAGACGCTGCGCGCGGCGGCGGCGGGCGCGATTGCGGAAACGCTGGGGCGATACGAGACGGGGAAGCGGCCCGGCGGCGACCCGGGCGACCGGCGCGTTGGCGTGGTGTGGCACACGCAGGGCTCGGGCAAAAGCCTGACGATGGCGTTTTA
Organism: Candidatus Hydrogenedentota bacterium; assembly: GCA_947486375.1. GTDB lineage: Bacteria > Hydrogenedentota > Hydrogenedentia > Hydrogenedentales > CANKTP01. The sequence continues at coordinate 717 of CANKTP010000070.1, forward strand.
CGCGGGCCGGGTCATACTGCATCCGAAGATGGAGAACCCGACGATTGTCGTGTTGACCGATCGCAACGACCTTGACGACCAGTTGTTCGGCACCTTTGCGCGGTGCCGCGACCTGTTGCGCCAACCCCCGGCACAGGCGGAAAACCGGGCGGACCTGCGCGACAAGTTGAAGGTCGCGTCCGGCGGCGTGGTGTTCACGACCATCCAGAAATTTTTCCCGGAGGAAAAGGGCGATCAGCATCCGGTGCTTTCGTTGCGGCGAAACATCGTGGTGATCGCGGACGAGGCGCACCGCAGCCAATACGATTTCATCGACGGGTTCGCGCGGCATATGCGCGATGCGTTGCCCAATGCCTCCTTCGTGGGATTCACCGGCACGCCCATCGAGAACACCGACGCGAACACGCGCGCGGTCTTCGGCGACTACATCAGCGTCTACGACATCCAACGCGCCGTGGTGGATGGCGCGACGGTGCCCATCTACTACGAGAGCCGGTTGGCCAGGCTGGAGATGAAGGACTCCGCGCGGCCCATGATCGACAGCGACTTCGAGGAGGCGACCGAGGGCGAGGAGGTCGAGCGAAGGGAAAAACTCAAGAGCCGGTGGGCGCAGCTCGAGGCCGTGGTCGGCTCCGAGGACCGCATCCAACTCGTCGCCCGCGACTTGGTGGACCATTTCGAGAAACGGCTCGAAAATCTGGATGGAAAAGCGATGGTGGTGGCGATGAGCCGCCGCATCGCGGTCGAGTTGTACCGCGCGATCGCGGCGCTGCGGCCGGACTGGCATCACACGGACGACGAACAAGGATCGATGAAGGTGGTGATGACGGGTTCGGCGTCTGACCCGCTCGAGTGGCAGGACCATATTCGCAACAAACTGCGGCGCGAGAAGCTGGCCAAACGCTTCCGCGATCCGGGGGATCCGTTCCGGATCGTCATCGTGCGCGACATGTGGCTGACGGGATTCGACGCGCCGAGCCTGCACACGATGTACCTGGACAAGCCGATGCGCAGCCACGGGCTGATGCAGACGATCGCGCGCGTGAACCGCGTGTTCAAGGACAAACCCGGCGGGTTGGTGGTGGATTATTTGGGCCTTGCCGACGAATTGAAGAAGGCGTTGGCGACCTACACCGAGGCGGGCGGCACGGGAAAGACGGCGCTGGACCAGGAAGAAGCCGTCGACTTGATGAGGGAGAAGTACGAGGTCTGCCGTGGCCTGTTTCACGGCTTCAACTGGGCGAAATGGACCACGGGAACGCCGCAGGAACGGCTAGGGCTATTGCCTGCGGCCCAGGAACATATTCTCGGCCAGCAGGACGGCAAGGCACGGCTGCTGCGCACGGTGACCGATCTTTCGCAGGCCTTCGCCCTTGCCGTGCCCCACGAGGAGACGCTGCGCATCCGGGACGACGTGGGGTTCTTCCAAGCCGTGCGGGCGGTGCTTGCCAAGGGCGCGCCGGGCGAGCAGAAGTCGAACGAGGAGTTGGAGTTCGCGATCCGGCAGATTGTCTCGCAAGCACTCGTCGCCGGGGAGGTGACCGACATCTTTGCGGCGGCCGGGCTCAAGAAGCCGGACATTTCGATCTTGTCGGACGAGTTCTTGGACGATGTGCGTGGAATGCCGCAGCGCAACCTTGCCGTCGAGTTGTTGCAGAAGTTGCTCAAGGGCGAGATCAAGTCGCGCGGACAACGAAACGTCGTCCAGGCGCGATCGTTCTCCGAATTACTCGAACGGGCCGTGCGCAAATACCAGAACCGCGCCATCGAGACGGCGCAGGTCATCGAGGAACTGATCCAGCTTGCGAAGGACATGCGCGAGGCGAACGCCCGCGGAGAAAGACTGGGGCTGTCGGAGGACGAGTTGGCCTTCTATGACGCCCTCGAGACGAACGACAGCGCGGTCAAAGTGCTGGGCGACGACACCCTGCGCCTCATCGCACGAGAATTGGTGGAAACCGTGCGAAAGAACGTCACGATCGACTGGACCATGCGCGAGAACGTGCGCGCGCAACTTCGGGTTCTCGTGAAGCGCATCCTGCGGAAGTATGGCTATCCGCCGGACTTGCAGGAAAAGGCCACGCAGACCGTACTCGAGCAGGCCGAAGTGCTTTCCGGGGCATGGGCATTGGCCTGAAATGACGTGCTTTTGCCATTCGTTGTCTGGGTGTATACTGCGTGTGGACAATTCAGGGCCTCGGCAGGTGGGGAACCAACCCCTCGGAACACAGGAGAGAAAGTCATGGCTGAACTTACGCGACGTAGTTTTTTGAAGGACACTGCGGGCATCACCGCCGGGGCCGCCGTTGGCCTTGGGGTACTCGCGTCGTCGAAGACGGCATGGGCCGGCGCGAACGACCGGGTCCGGGTGGGCATCATCGGCATCAATGGCCGGGGCAAGGACCACCTGCAGGGGTTCTTGGGCCAGAAAAATGTCGAGGTCGCGGCGCTGTGCGACGTTGACGAACGTATCTTCGAACCGCGCATGAAGGAATTCTTCGACAAGCGCAACCTGAAACGGCCGAAGGTCGAGACGGACATGCGCAAGGTTTTCGAGGACAAGGACATCGACGTCATCTCGATCGCGACGCCGAACCACTGGCATTCGCTCGCGGGCATCTGGGCGTGCCAGGCGGGCAAGGACGTGTATGTCGAGAAGCCCTGCTCGCACAATGTCTTCGAGGGCCGCAAACTCGTCGAGGCGGCGCGGAAGTATGACCGCGTCGTACAACACGGCACGCAAATCCGCAGCAGCGCGGCAATCCGCGAGGCGATGCAAAAGTTGGAAGAGGGCGTCATCGGCGAGGTCTACATGTCCCGCGGCTTGTGTTTCAAGCGGCGCGCGTCCATCGGCCACAAGCCGGACTCCGCCGTGCCCGAGGGTGTCCACTACGACCAATGGCTCGGACCGGCGCCGGAACGCGCCTTCAGCGAGAACCGCCTCCACTACAATTGGCACTGGCATTGGGATTATGGCAATGGCGACATTGGCAACCAGGGCGTACACCAGATGGATCTCGCGCGCTGGGGCCTTGGCGTAGCGATGCCGTCGAAGGTTTCGTCAATGGCCGGCATGTTCATCTTTGACGACGACAAGGAAGTGCCGAACACGATCACGACCGCCTTCTCCTATCCGGATGCGGGCAAGAAGGGCAAGATGCTGGTGTTCGACACGCGCCCGTGGATGACGAACGACGAGAAGGGCGCCAAGATCGGCGTGACGTTCTACGGCTCGGACGGCTACATGGTGATCGACAGCTATGACCACTACCAGACCTACCTCGGCGAGAAGGAAGAACTGGGGCCGGGCCGCGAGGAAGGCGGCGATCACTACGGCAATTTCCTCGAGGCCGTGCGCTCGCGCGACACGAAATCGCTTCACGCGGATGTCGAGGAAGGCCACCTGTCATCGGCGCATTGCCATCTCGGGCTGATCTCGGCCAAGCTCGGCCGGTCGTTCAATTTCGACCCCGCGACGGAGAAGGTCGTGGGCGACGAGGAAGCGAACGCGCTGTTGACCCGCGCCTATCGCGCGCCGTACGTCGTGCCTGAGACGGTATAGGGGCTCGACAAAAGCTAGCAATTGCGGCGTCCGGTCGAATCGGCCGGACGCCGCTTCCGTAATCCGGGGACGGGCTACGAATTACTTGCAGTATGGGAAATTATGGACAGTAACCTATTATTCGATATATATAGTACACATGATATTCAAAAGGATGTGCGGGAATTGGAATACTCCCGCAGTTTACCCGACGAATCGAATAATAGGTGACTGTCCCTAATTTCCCAGGACGCCGTCGATAAATGCGTATGCCGCTTCGCGCTCGGCATCGGGAAAATCGTGCTCGGCGTTGGGATAGACCGCGGCGAGGGCGGTCGGCGCATCGAGCAACTTGAAGATTGGCGCGGCTCGCTCGACGCATTTCCTGACGCCTTCGACGTCGAAATTCGCGTCGTGGAGGGGCGCGGAGATGAATATGGCGCGGGGCGCGATCGCTGCGAGGACGTGGGGAAAATCGAAAGGCATCCTCGCGGGGTCCTTGCCGTAGACCTCGGCGATGCGCGGCATGTATCCGTTGTGGCTCCATAGGGTCAAATCGCCGCCATAGTAGTTCGCGAAGGCGGTGAACCCGCAACTGGTGACGGCGACCTTGATGCGTTCGTCGAAGGCCGCGAGGAAGAGCGTATTGTGTCCCCCGAGCGAATGGCCGATGCAGCCGACGCGCGCAGCGTCCACTTCGGGCATTGATTCGAGGACATCGAGCGCGCGCCGATGGTTCCAGATGCCTTTCATCGTTGCGCTCGCGTAGCCCTGATCGTAGGCGCGGTTCGCGTAGCCGCCAAAGCCCGGGTAGTCCGGGGCAAGCGTGATATACCCCCGTTTCGCCAGTTCGCGCGCGTAGTGCAAGTGCGGCTCGCCCGAGATGCCCGCCGGTTCGGCCTTGCCCTCCGCAGTGGTCTGATGCAGGCAGAGCATGGCGGGTGCGGGGCCATTGAGTCCCTTGGGAATCAGCAGGTATGCGAACAGGCGATCGTCGGCCTCGACCGCAAATGAGATCAGTTTGCGCGTGTAGCCCGGCAGATCGATTTCCTCCTCGAGGCGAAGATCGAGCGGCACGCGGCGTTCTTCGCCGGGCATGGGTCCCATGACCTCCTGCATCGCGGCGAGGATTTTGGCGCGGCGTTTGTCCCATTCCTCGACGGTATCGATTCGCCGGAAGACACGTCCATCGTCGGTATCGAACCGGAGGTCGTCGGCTACGAGCTTGACCTCTTGCGCACCTGACGCCGCGACGACGGCAAGTAGCAAGCCAGCCGCCCACGACGGTCGCATCAGTTGCACTCCGCCTCGAGCGGTCCCGCCAACTCGGCCAGGTAGAACAAGCGCCCGGGCAGGGTCGGCATGAAGGTGCTCGGAATCCACGGCGTGGGCTCGTGGTGGAGCGTTGCGCGGAACGACATGCCCTGCCACATCATGCCGCGCCCGAGCGTCCCGTCGGCGCCGCCGATAATCGCGTCGGATTTCAAGAACAGGCCCGGCCCCACGGTGTTCGCGCGCGTCGAGACGAGCGTCGTGCGGCTCTTGAAACTGGTGATGGCGTTCTGCTCGATGGTCATCGGGTGCAGCTTCGCCGCGAGGCGGAACTCGTCGGCCTTCCATGCATTTAATGACGGATACTCCGAGGCGAAATGCGGCTCCCAGAACGCGATGTGGCACGCGCGCCCGATGCCGAACACGGTGACGAGCTTCGCCCCCTTTTTCTTCAACGCGCGAATTTGCTCACCGTATTTCGGGAGCTCGTTCCTCGTCGCGAAATGCCGTTGCGCCTTGGGCACGGTGAGCGTGCCGAGCGGGCCATAGAAGGCCTGCTCCATCGCGTATTGGAACGAGCCGCGATTCGTCGCGGGGAGGGTGCCGCCCTTCGCGTCGCTCCATTCGTCCATGTTAAACCCGTGGACGTGCCGGCAGTCCACGTTCCATTCCTTCAGGAAGTACACCGTCCAGCGATACATGCCCATCGGACCCACCGGCAGGATAAAGGCAATGGGTTTCCCGGCCTTCTTGGCCGATGCGATCTCGAAGGCGATGGCATGGCCCATCATCGTGTCGAAGTCCTCCTGCGTCGCGCAGGCGATCGGGGCGAATTTCTTGTTCCACCACGTCTCGCGTTTTCCGATTGTCGCCGCCGGCCGTGCGCAGATCGCGTCGAGGGCCTTGAGGTCCCAGCCCGCGGGAAAATAGTCCTCGAGCAATGAGCCCTTCAGGGTGGAAATCAGGTCAATCGCCATTACGCAGGTCCTCCTCGTCACGGGAAATGATTTTATCCCCCAGCGCATGGCGCAAGGGGTCCGTTTTTTCGCTGCAAAATCCCAGGTGCAGATGCCGCCGCCATCCCTCGGCGAGCTCAAACCAGCCGGACATGGCGCCCACCTGCCGGGCCATGACCTCCATCGTCTTTAGATAACTGTCCAATCCCTGCGTGCGGTCGAGCCATTCCTTCTGGCTGCGATGACACGCGAGCGCAGCGCGTTTTCGATCCAGCACCGTGGATACGTCCACGTATTGCAACGCGAGGATTTGTTCACGCAACGGTCCGCGCAGTCCCCACGGGAGCGCGTGATAGAGCGTGACCTCCTGGTCTGTTGGCGGCAAGGGCGGATCGGTGACTACGTTCGGCATCCCGCGCGTAAACGCCGCCGTCACCGCGAGGCGGCAGGTGTTTATGTGATCTTCCATGTAGTCCTGCGGCGACTGGACCAGCATGACCGTGGGCCGTACCTCGCGGACGATCGCGCCCATCCGGGCAATGAGCGATCGCTCATGGAAGATTTCGAGATCATGGGCGATCGGCGGGTGCCAATACGCACCAAGCGCGCGCGCGGACTCTTGGGCCTCGTCCTGACGGCGGGCCGCAGTGGCCTCGCGGGATTCCGTCGCGGAGCCGCAGCAGCCATCGGCCACGTTCATCACGTGCAATTCGTATCCGGCTTCGCCCAGCAGCAGCAGCGTTCCCGCCATCATCAATTCGATGTCGTCGGGATGCGCCGCGACGGCGAGCGCCACGGGTTTGGACATAGATCACTCCCCGGCCGGCAACCGTCGTGACTCGTGGGGTTGCGCGACTCGAAGTAAAAGTATAAGTTGGCCCGGAATCGAAGTCCATCAAGACGACAGCGGAGGGAAGCAACGATGACAACCTTGGGCGTGGGTATCGTGGGCATGGGGTGGGTCTCGGGCGAGCATATCCGGGCCTTCGGGGCGAACCCGCACACGAAGGTGCTGGCGTTGTGCGGGCGGACGGTCGAGCAGGCGCAGGCGAAAGCGCGCGAGTGCGGTCTCGATTGCGCGGTGTTCGCCGACTACGCGGACATGCTGAACCACCCGGGGATCGACATCGTCTCGATCGCGACGCCCCCGAACGTACACAAGGAACAGGCCGTCGCCGCGGCCCGGGCGGGCAAGCACGTCATGCTCGAGAAGGCCATGGCCACTACCTTGGAAGACACCCGGGCCATCCGGGACGCGGTGGCGAAGGCCGGGGTGAAGAGCGTGGTGAGCTTCGTGCTGCGATGGAACCCACTCTTCGAGCTCATCAAGACGCAGATCGCGCAGGAAAACATCGGCCGGATTTTCTACGGGGAGGTCGACTATTTCCACGGGATCGGCCCGCAGTACGGCCAGTTCAAATGGAACATCAAGAAGGACATCGGCGGAAGTTCGCTGTTGAGCGCCGGCTGCCATGCGCTGGATGCCTTGCGTTGGTTCATGGGGGGGAACGTCGTCGAGGTGACGCAGTACGCGACCTCGGGCGGCGGCAAGGAATATGCCCCCTACGAATATCCGCCGACCTCGGTCACACTGCTCAAGTTCGCGGATGGCCGTCTCGGCAAAGTGACCTCGTGCATCGAATCGACGCAGCCCTACGTCTTCAACATCAATCTCGTCGGCACCGAGGGCACGATCAAGAACAACCGGATTTTCTCCCGCAAGGCATTCCCCGGACAGACCACCTGGGTCGAGGTGCCGACGATATTGCCCGACAGCGGCGACGTGACGCACCATCCATTCCGGGGCGAGGTCGACCACCTAGTCGAATGCATCACGCAAAACCGGGAGTCGCATGTAAACATCGCGGATGCCTGCGTGACGCACGAGATTATCTTCGCGGCGGACCGGTCGGGCCGCGAGGGCAAACCGATCGGATTGCCGTTGCCGTGAAAATTGCATTTTTGGGGGCCATGCCCTATAGTTGCGCGGTTATATGCCGTGTTGTATTGTGAGTGCCGCACTATTCCGGGGAGAGTCCTATGAAAGCACTGGTAGTTGATGATTCCGCCGTCATGCGAAAAGTGGTCATTGGCGCGTTGTCGCGGGCGAACATCACCGATGTAGATCAGGCGGCCGACGGCAAGGAGGCCGTGGACGCCGTGGGCAAGGCGGAGTACGACCTTGTCTTGATGGACTGGAACATGCCGAACATGCTCGGAATCGACGCGGTGAAGGGGATTCGCGCGCTGGGCAAGACGATGCCCATCATCATGGTCACCACCGAGGCGGAGAAGGGGCGCATCGTCGAGGCCCTCAAGGCCGGCGCGACCAACTATATAATCAAGCCCTTCGAGCCCGCCACGATTATCCAAAAGATCACCGAAGTCCTCGAGAAGGCCAAGAAGTAACGGCCCGGCCCGACGGCACTCGCTCCCCATGCGCGTTGTCTTGGCGGGTGCGAGCGGGCTCGTGGGGACTGCGCTAGTCGCCGAACTGGTGAACCGCAGTGCCGCTTACACCCAGCTCGTCAGGCCCTCATCTCCTAACTCGCCATCGCAACGAACCTGGGATCCGGCCCGGGGCGTCTTGGATCAAACGATCCTCGCCGGTGCCGAGGCCGTCGTGTGCCTCTCGGGCGAAAATGTGGCCGAGGGGCGATGGACCGCCCAGCGCAAACTGGCCTTGCGCACCAGCCGAATCGATTCCGCAGGATTGATCGCGAGGACCCTTGCCCAGATGGCGTCACCGCCGCCGGTGTTCGTGTGCGCCTCCGCCACGGGCTACTACGGCAGCAAGAGGGGCGACGAACTTCTCGACGAGACCAGCCGCCCGGGCAACGATTTTCTCGCGCAACTGTGCGCCGATTGGGAGGCCACGACGAAGCCGGCCTCGGAAGCGGGAGTCCGCGTGGTCAATCTCCGATTCGCCGTCGTGCTCGATCCCGCCGGAGGCGCGCTGGCCAAAATGCTGCCTCCTTTTCGCCTCGCGCTGGGCGGCCCGTTTGGCGGCGCCTCGAACTACTTCAGTTGGCTGACGCTCGACGAGGCAGTTCGCATGATCTTGTTCGCCATTGAGACACCGGGGCTTCAAGGCCCGGTAAACGCCTGCGCGCCGAATCCGGTCACGACGGGGGAGTTTGCCCGGAGCTTAGGGAAGGCGGTGCATCGCCCGGCAATTTTCCCGGTACCCGCATTTGCCGTCAGGGCGTTGTTCGGGGAAATGGGCGATGCACTTTTGCTCGCCAGCAATCGGGTTGTGCCCCTCAGCCTTGCAAACGCAGGGTACCCGTTTCGCGATCCGGAGTTGGGGGCGGCGTTGCGGCGTGTCCTTGGGGGGCGGTTGCCTTGATCTCGCGCGGTCAGGCGGGTTGAACGATCGTGGTTTCCGTCTTCATGGTTGTCGTTCGCATTCAACCGTGCCGGATGTTTTATACTGGGGGCCATGTGTGGACGTTATGCCCAAGGCCGGGCGATTCCAGAGTTATTGGCGCGGTACGCACGCCTCGGGGTGTCGCTCGTCGCGTCCGAACAGGCCTTGCACGCGGGATTTAACATTGCGCCGGGTTCCTCCGCGGCCGTGGTGTTCCTCGAGGGCGGGAATGGGTTTCTGGGGCCGATGCGATGGGGTTTGGTCCCTCATTGGACGAAATCGATCGAGGCGCTCAAATCCAAACCCATCAACGCGCGGAGCGAAACGGCGTCCTCGGGGGCGATGTTCCGCGATGCCTTCCGTTCGAGGCGGTGTTTGGTCCCGGCGTCGGGTTTTTTCGAGTGGCAGGGCGCGAAACCGCCCAAGCAGCCGTGGTTTATCCATGTGCGCGATCGGGAAACGCTTTCCTTTGCCGGCCTATGGTCGCGCTGGAAAGATGCGGCGAACGGCACGGAATTGTCGACCTTCGCGATCCTCACGACCGAGGCCAATGCCACGGTCAAGCCCATCCATGATCGGATGCCGTGCATCTTGCGGTCCGAGGAGGAGGAGGAATGGATGGATGCCGCGACGGCGCCCGACCGCTGTACGGCGTTGCTGCGTCCCTACCCGTCCGGGGAGACCGTGGTCTACGCCGTGTCGAAGTCGATCAACAAGCCCGGAGGGGGCGGTCCGGAGTTGCTCGCCCCCCTTAGTGAAAATCCCGGCTCTTTGCTTTGCTAGGCCGCTGTTCCATTGTTGGTTGCCAGAGTTCCTCGACGACAAGATGAACCACCCCGGACTCGATCTGCAGTTTGCCGGTAACCCCGAGGAAGGACTGGGTCTTCGCGAGGAGTTCGTATTTCTCCAGCACGCTTTGCCAGACAACCAGGTTGACCAGCCCCGTCTCGTCCTCGAGCGTCATGAAGAGCACCCCCTTGGCGGTGCCGGGGCGCTGGCGGCAGATCACGAGGCCCGCATAGCGCACGCGGGCGCCATTCTTCATGTGCTGGACGGCGGCGGCCTCGGGCAACCCCTGCGCGGCGAGGGCTTCGCGCAAGGGGCCCAGCGGGTGTCCGCGCGTGCTGTGCCCGGTGAAGGCGTAGTCCCAATTGATTTCCTCGAGCGCATCCAGCGGCGCCAGGTCCGCGCGGGTCTCCCTATCCTCCAAGGGCAATCCGTCCGTATCCGCGGCTGCCCCCAGGGCGGCCCATAACGCATTGCGGCGCCCATCCCGCAGGCCTTGCAATGCCCCGCCTTCCGCCAGGCGCTCGAGCGCGGGATGTTCCAGCGCGCCGCGCGAGGCCAGGTCATCCACGGAACGGAAAGCGGCCCGTTGCCTCGCGCCGTCGATGCGCCGCGCGTCGGCCTGGCGAAGCCCCTTGACGTATCGAAGGCCCATGCGCACGGCGAATCCCTCGCCGCTTCCCGGGCAGGGCTCGAGGGCGCAGTCCCATGCGCTGTGCTGCACATCCACCGGGCGCACGGACAGGCCGTGCCGTTTGCCGTCCTCGACCAGGGTGGAGGCGCTGTAAAACCCCATCGGCTGGGCATTGAGCAAGGCGCAGAGGAAGGCGGCGGGATGATGGCGTTTCAGCCAGGCGGTGGCGTATGCGATAAGCGCGAAGCTGGCGGCGTGGCTCTCGGGGAAACCGTACTCGCCGAAGCCGCGAATTTGCTCGAAGACGCGCTCGGCGAATTCCTTCTGGATGCCCTTCTTCATCATCCGGGCGATGAGCCGCTCGCGGTGGCGATCGATGCGCCCGGACTTGCGCCACGCGGCCATGTCGCGCCGCAGCTGGTCCGCTTCGCCGGGGGTGTAATCCGCCGCCACCATCGCCAGCTTAATGACTTGCTCTTGGAAGAGGGGAATTCCCAGGGTTTTTTTGAGCACCGGTTCGAGGCAGGGATGCGGGTAGGCGACGGGCTCGAGGCCTTGCCGCCGCCGCAGGTAGGGATGCACCATGCCGCCGGTGATCGGCCCCGGCCGCACGATGCTCACCTGCACCACCAGGTCATAGTAATTCTCCGGGCGCAGCCGCGGCAGCATGGACATTTGGGCGCGGCTCTCGATCTGGAAGACGCCGACGGTGTCGGCCTGCTGGATCATCTCATAGGTGGCCGCGTCACGGGCCGGGATGGTCGCCATCGTCAACGCGCCGCCGCCGTGCCTTTCGATGAGATCGAAGGAACGATGGACGACGTTCAGCGCACCCAAGCCGAGCAAATCCACCTTGAAGAGCCCCATGTCCTCGATGTCGTCCTTGTCCCACTGGATAACGGTGCGATCGGGCATGGCGGCGTTCTCGATGGGCACCAAGTCATGCACCGGCTCATGTCCCAGCAGGAAACCGCCCGGATGGATCGAGAGGTGGCGCGGAAAATCCTCGATCTCCCTCGCCAGCCGGAACAGGTGTTCGTTCGCCGGGCTGCCGGGATTGAAACCCGCCTGGACGCCGTGTTCCGCCGCCGGAAACTCGTGGTGCGTGATGACGCGCGCGAGGCGTTCCAGCGCCGTCTCCGGGATGCCCAGCGCCTTGCCGATGTCGCGCACGGCGGAACGGCCCCGGTACCGGATGAAGTTGGCCACCATCGCGGCGTGCGCGCGGCCGTGCTTCCGGTACAGGTACTGGATGACTTCCTCGCGGCGGGCATGCTCGATGTCGAGGTCGATGTCCGGCGGCTCGGGCCGCTCGCGCGACAGGAAACGCTCGAAGAGCAGGCCCATGCGGACCGGGTCCACCGCCGTGATGCCGAGGCAATAGCAGACGACGGAATTCGCGGCGGAGCCGCGTCCCTGGCAGAGAATGTCGTGGTGCTGGCAGAACTGGACGATCTCGCGCATGGTGAGGAAATAGCCCTCGAATTGCAGCTCATGGATGAGGGCAAGTTCCCGCTCGATTTGCGCGAGGGCCTCGGCGGGCGCCTGGCCGTCCCAGCGCCATGCCGCGCCGTCCAAGACCAGTTGCCGCAACCACCCCGTGGCGCTCGAGCCATCGGGCAGTTTCTCGAGGGGATAGCGGTAGCGAATCTCGCGCAGGGAAAACTGACAGCGCGCGGCCACCTCGACCGTTCGCCGCACGGCGGCGTCGTCGTCGGGGTAGAGCATGGCGAAACCGCGCGGCGCGCGCAGGGCATGCCCGGCATTGGGGCGAATGCGGCGGCCCGCCGTGGCCAGCGTCACGCCGTGGCGGATGCAGGCGAGTATGTCCTGCAAGGGGCGGCGCGCGGGCGAATGATAGAGGACCTCCATGCCCGCCACAAGGGGTATCTCCCAGCGCGCGGCCCGTTCGCGCAAGCGATGCTCGAGGCGTTCCTCCCCTTCCTGGTGGTGACGCGTGAGCAGGGCGTAAAGCCGGTCGCCGAAGGCCTCGCGAAGTTGCCGGGCCAGGAGTGCGGGTTCCGGTTCGTTCACGATGGACGACCCCGCGCCCCCCCACAGGGCGAGCAACCCCGGGGCATGGGCGCAAATTTCCTCGGCGCTCACCTGGCTCGATCCCTTGGGCGAGCGCAAGCGCCCCTTGGACAGGAGGCGGCAGAGATTGGCGTACCCCTCGCGGCTGGCGCAAAGCAGCACGATGCGGGACCCCTCGAACAGGGTCGTTTCCGCGCCGGCAATGAGTTGCACGCCCAGTTCCTCGGCCTTCATCAGCGCCCGCACCAGCCCGTAGACGCCGTCCCGGTCGGTCAGCGCGATCGCGTGCAGGCCCAGGCGATGGGCTTCCTCGACGAGTTCATCGGGATGGCTGGCCCCCTCGAGGAACGAGAAGTTGCTCTTGCACCACAACGGCACATAGGGCGCATCCAAGGGCGACCAGGCGTTCATTGCACTTCGCCGTGCAGGTACCAGCGGCGGCGTTTCCGGTCGTGGTAAATCCACAGCCAGCGCCCGCTGCGCGTGCGGACATAGTAGTAATCCCGGGCAATCTCCCGCATCCACCAGCCGCCGTGCATCGAGTGCGGCCCAATGACTTCCTCGACCGGGCCGTCGGCCACCCCCGTCACGAGCCAGCCATCGGGCTCCCGGTGATCGCGCGGGGGAAGGGCGATGGGGGGCGTGTAGATGCGCCGGACCAGGGGGGCGACCAATGGCGCGGCGGGCTTCGGTGGGGCAAGACGCTCCAGCGGTTCCCAGCCGTACCGCGCCTCCGGCAGGTAGCCTTCGTGGAGGCACGCACGGACGACCGTATCGTTTCCGAACTCGGCGCGAAGTTTCGCCAGGGCGCGATCCGCCGCCTCGATATTGCGGGCGGAGGTCTCGGGAAAGAGCGCTTCCTGGCGCTCGATTTTCCCGCTCCCCATGGCCAGCGCCTTCACCTCCACCACGCCGGAGTCCAAGGCGAGTGTCTCCAGGCGCAGGCGGCAGAGCGCGAGGATGGCATTGGCGTCGAGGGAGGGCGCGGCCGGCGATACCGTCTCCTGGCGTTCGTTGCCGTTGTCGAGCGCAAGCCGAAATTGCAGCGTGGCCAGTTCTTCGTCGCGGCGGGTAAGCTCTCGCAACAGCGATTGCAGGAGGAGGGCCAGCACCGCGAGCAGCCGCGCGGTGTCGTTTTCCGGGTAGTCCAGCCCCATGCTTGCCTCGACCGGCTCGCGCAAACCGGCGGCAGCCAAGGCCTCCCATCCTTCCCCGCGCGCGAGCCGGTGCAGTTCGCCTGCTTCCACGCCCAATCCACGGACGATCTCCCCATGCGGCAGGTCGATAAAGCCGCCCAGGGTATCGATGCCCAGCTTGAGGAGGGTATCCACCAGGGCGGGATTCAGCCCCAGGCGCGTAATGGGGGCTTGCCGCACCCTCGCGCGTTCCTCGGCGGCGCTCCCAAAGACGATATTCTCGATGCCGGTCCGCGCGGCCGCATAACTGCCGAAGCGCGAGAACCCCACGGCAATCACCGCATCGAACCCGGTTTCCAGCAGGTCCTTGCGGATGCTCTCCGCCCAGTTTTCCAACGAAGGAAAAAGGAAACGCAGCCCCGTGGCATCGAGCCAGAACACGCCGGCCTCGCGCGCCGAGGCCTCGAGGCGCGGGCTAAATCGCCACAGGCGGCGCAAAATGTGCTCGACGGCCCCGGCGATTTCCAGGCCGGCCACGGCGCTCCCGCGGAGTTCCCGCGAAAGCGACAGTCCCGCAGCGTACCGCATGCCCGGCAGGATGCGGCCCGCCCGGGCCCGTTCATTGGCCCACAAGACAATGCCGTGCGGGGTGTCGCGATCCACCACGACCACGGGCCGGGCCTTCCAGTCCGGGTGCGCACGCAAGAGCAGTTGCAGCGGGAGCGCCCGCAAATCAACACAGGCCGTCCGTTCCACGGCGCCACTCCTCATGTATCCAGCCCGGCGTGCGGCGTTTGTCCTTCTCGATGCGCGCCTGGCACACAAAGCAATCGTGGCCCACGCGGCGTTTCTCCGTCTTTGCGCGCAACGACACCAGGGAACTGCGCGATCCTTCCCCCGGCGCCTCGCGCGTGAGCGCCAGCATCGCCCCGCGATGATGGTGCGCCAGGCCGGCCAGGCGTGTCTGGGCCGCGAAGGGCAACCCAATGCCCCGCGGGACATCCACCACGACCAGGGCGAAGCCTCCCGAGCGCAGCAAGGTATCGCAGGCGCGCCACACCTTTCGCTCATCGTCCAACCGCACCACCGCCACGGCGGCGAGGTCCACGCCTGCCCCGGCCAGATCCGGCGGAAAGAAGGCGCTGGCCGCGGTCCCCACCCATGCCACGAGCCCGCCCGCCTGTTGCGCCTCGATTATTAGCCGGGTGCATACGCTCAGCCCCGCGGCGGCCGGGCCGCCGCGCAACTCCACGAAGCGCCCCGCCAGGGCCTCGAGCGACCATGCGGCGGGGGAAGCCGGCCTTTCCTGCCTTCGCCAAGACTCGCCCGCATCCAATGCGTGCATACCCATTCGAACCTCCACTGAACAGGCGGTAGGGCGTGATTTCGCCACGGGGCCTTCAGGGGATTCAATATACTGAATTAATATTCAGTTTTCAAGGATCGGCACGCGATTCGCGCATGCAGGAACCTAAATTCGGCAGTTGGAGGTCGATCCCGCGCATAACTTGTCCTTGCCCGGACTGAGGGGACTGCCTCCGAGCGTTGCGCGGCGGTTTGCGCAATGGGTGGCTGGCTGTCCCCGGTCTTCCGCGATAGTTGGGGCCAGCCAGCCCGCTCGATGCTTGTACTTTCAAGGCAGCCGCACATGAGGCGATTGCCTCACCCATACCGATGAAAAAGGGAAGGCTCGAGGGGGAGGCGTCGGCAACGGTTGGGCAATCGGCCGGGCGTGGACGCAAGCGTCCACAGGCAGAGCGGTGGCAAGCCACCGCACTCCAGACAGGCCGTGTCCGATTTGAGAGTGGGGACAGCCAGCCGCATTCCGCCCAAACTGCCACGCCGAAGGCGTGGAGGCAGTCCCCGGAACTGCCGAATTTAATTCGGGCGCCCGGGCGTTGGCGCGGCGGCCCGGACTAGTTGGCTATGGGGCCGGCTTCACGGCCCATGCGGGAAAGGCGCCCACGTCGATCCCCAACACTGCCGTCACGACGTAGTACCCGAGGAAGGTGACCAATAGGATCCCGAGGATGTCGATGGCAATTCCCGCGCGGACCATTCGCGGGATGGGGATCTTTCCGGTGCCGAACACGATGGCGTTCGGAGGCGTCGCGACGGGAAGCATAAATCCGCAGGACGCGGCCAGCGTGGCCGGGACCATGAGCAACAAGGGGTGAATGTTGAGGACGGGGGCCGCGCCGACGAGGATGGGAATCATGATGGTGATCATGGCCACGTTCGACGCGAGTTCGCCGACGAGGGTAATCCCGGCGCATATCGTCAACACGATGACGAAGGGCGAGACGCCCTCGAGCAGGGCAAACTTGCCGCCGATCCAGTCGACCAGCTTGACCGTCTCGAGCCCATTGGCCAGGGCCAACCCGCCGCCGAACAGGATCAGGATGTCCCAGGGGATGCGCTTGGCCCAGTTCCAATCGAGCACGAACTCTCCCTTGCGGAGGTCGACCGGGGTGATGAACAAAACGGTGGCCGCCAGAATGGCGACGGTATCGTCGCGGATCGCGTCTGGGTTGGGAAATAGATTGGACCAACCGGGAATCTTGAATGCGTCGAATTCGAGATCGGCGCGGAATATCCATCCGAGCGCGCTCATGACGAACACGCCCAGGACCACCATTTCGCCGCGATTGATCGGTCCCAATGCGGCGAGCCTGCGATCGATTTCATCGGCCGCGGCCTTTGATTCGACCGAATCGAAGCGAAACAGAATCTTGGTGAGGATGAGCCAGGTCAACGGAAGCATGACGAGGACCAAGGGGACGCCGAACATCATCCATTGTAGGAAGGCGATGGGGGGGCCTTCGGGATATTGGGCCTGGTATTTGGACAGGAACACGATGTTCGGCGGGGTGCCGATGGGCGTTCCCATGCCGCCGATACTCGATGCGTAGGCGATGCCCAATAACAGGCATATCGAGAAGTTCGCGGTCGCCTCCTTGCCGCGCTGTTCCTCGATGACCGTGACGATGGCCATCGCGATGGGCATCATCATGAGCGCCGTGGCGGTGTTGGAAATCCAAAGCGAAATGCCGGCTGTCGAGATCATGAACCCGAGGACGAGGCGGTTCATGTTGGTCCCGGTGCGCTTGACGATGTTCAGCGCGATGCGCTCGTGGAGTCCCCATTTCTGCATCGCCATGGCGATAAAAAACCCGCCCGCGAAAAGATAGATATTCGGATCGCCGTAGGACGCGGTGACGGCCTTGGCCGGCATGATGCCGAACAGGGGGAAGAGCGCAATCGGGAGCAATGCCGTCGCGGCAAGCGGGACCGCCTCGGTAATCCACCATGTGGCCATCAACACGGCGACGGCTGCGGTCCGCCACCCCTCGGGGGAGATTCCCTCGGGGGCCGGGGAAACGAGCACCAAGATAAACCCCGCCAACCCGGCGAAAAGTCCGATGCGGTTGTAGAGACTGAAGTTCGATTCGTCCAAGGTAGGCTCCCCGATGTTAGCGCGGTACAGAGTGGCTGAGAGGCGCGGGGCGAATCAACCTGAAACTTTTGTGTAAGATACGGCGAACGAACTGGAGTCCATCGCGTGGCGAAGCGCAAGGCGGCAAAACGAGAACCCGAATCCGAGGCCCCGGCCGTCCCTGCCGTGGCGCGAGGCGGCGCGCCCTGGGTGCGGCTGGCGATCTTGGTCCTGGCGATCAGCAACGTGCTGACCTATCTCGTCATGGAACGCGAGGTGCGGTATGCGCGGGGCCGGGCGGGCTACGATGGCATCCAGGCCGCGCCGGACGCCGCGCCGCCGGTCAACCTTCGGGTGATCAACGGCCATGAACATCTCTATAAACTCGAACACCTCAAGAACTACATGAAGGCGGCCGACGCGATCGGCATCGAGAAGACCCTGATCGTCGCAAGCAGTTCCTTCACCTTCATGGGCAAGGAGGGCAAGAAGGAAGAGGGGTATGAATGGAGCTCCGAGGAGGTCCTCAAGGCGGCGGCGGCCTATCCGGGGAAGATCATCCCCGTATGTAGCATCTATACCGGGGCACCGGACAAACTGGAACAGCTCAAGCGCCATGTCGCGGCCGGGGCCCAGGGAGTCAAGCTGTACTCCGGCCACTCCCAGTTCTACGACCAAAAGCTCGACGATCCCGCGATGAGCGAGGTGTACTCCTATTGTCAGGAAACCGAGCTGCCAATTATATGGCATGTGAACATGGATAACTACGGCCCCGAGTTTGTCCGGGTCCTCGAGGCCTTCCCCAAGCTCAAAGTCATTCTGCCTCATTTTGGGGTGACGTTCTTCAGGCCGAAGGCGCAAGGGTTCACGGATTTGCAGGGACTGCTCGACCGATTTCCCTCGCTTTCCGTCGATATCAGTTTCGGAACCCGGGACATCCTTGTGCAAGGCCTCGAGTCCGTCAGCGCGAATACGGATGTATTCCGCGCGTTTTTCCAGAAGTACCCGAGCCGAATTGTCTTCGGTTCCGACATGGTCATCACGGGGAACAAGGAGAAGACGCCCGAATGGTACGAGGCCTGTATCCGCGCGATGCGCGACATGCTCGAGAAGGACCGCTTCCATTTTTATCTCGGCGCGAAGGGATCGACTTATGCCTACGCCCCGGCCAACAATACCTACGGGGAGTTCCGGGGACTCGCGTTGCCGGAAGATGTCCTCAAGCAAGTATACGAGACGAACATCCTGAAGGCGCTCGAACGCCCGGGCGCCCCCGCCGGGGCGGGCTGATCGTCCGCGCGGACCGCCCCATGATTGCAATCTCACCGGGAGAATTTTCATGTCCAAACTCAGCCTCATAAACCCGCCCGGGTCAGAGGTGACGTACGAAAAGTTTAAGTTCTCGCAGGCGGTGGTGGCCGGGGGGCGCGTCGAGGTGGCGGGCACGGTGGGCATTCGCGACGATTACTCGATTGCCGAGGACGTGGGCGAACAGGCCCGGCAGGCATTTGCGAACTTGAAGCGCACCCTCGAGGCCTCGGGGTCGGATCTCGCGCATGTGCTTCACCTCACGCAGTACTTGACCAATATCCGCGACGTGAAGGCGATCGACGCGGTGTTCAGCGAATTTTTTCCCGCGAATTATCCGGCCCGGACGGTGGTGCAGGTCGCGGCGCTGATCCGGCCGGAATTCAAGCTCGAAATCCAAGCCTCGGCAGTGACCCTCGGATAAATCGGACGGCATGAGTATCGAAAAACGCAGCGTCCAATTCCCTTGGAAAGTTTCCCTGCATGGCGGCCACAGCGGCGCGTATTGCGACCACGCGGTGGGCACGCTACGCGAGGTGCTCGAGGCAGCGGTGACCCAAGGGTTCCATACCTACGGCGTCAGCGAGCACGCCCCGCGCATGGCAGATCATTTGTTGTACGACACGGAACGCAACATGGGGTGGGACGTGGCCAAGATCGAGGCCGACTTCCACGCCTATGCGCGCGACATTCGAGTTGTATCCGAAGAATTTTCCGATCGTCTCACGGTCTTGCGCGGGTTTGAGATCGAGGTCGTGCCGGGCGACCGTTGGGTCAGAATCATGCAAGGTTTCCGGAAGCAATACCATTTCGACTACATCGTGGGGTCGGTCCATTTCATCGACGAGGTCGCCATTGACGGCCCTCCCGAGTTGTTCGAGAAGGCCGTCGAGGGGAGTGGGGGACTCGAGAACCTTGCGGTCCGTTACTACGAGGCCGTCGCGGAGATGGTCGAAACGATGCGTCCCGAGGTGGTGGGGCATTTGGACCTTGTCCGCCGGAATGCGCCCTCGAACGAGTCGGTCGAGACGCCCCGCATTCGTCGCGCCGCCGAGGCCGCGCTCGAGGTCATCCGCGAACACGGCGGCATCCTGGATTTGAACACGGCGGGATACCGAAAGGGGCTTATCCATCCATATCCGGCCCCGTGGCTTTTGGGGCGGGCGCACGAGATGGGTGTTGGGTTGTGTTTCGGGGATGACAGTCACGGCCCGGCGCAGGTCGGGGCGGGGATCGAGGAGGCCCGGGAATATTTGTTGGGCCACGGCGTGGGTCAGGTATCGGTGTTGACGCGCGAGGACGGGGCCGTCGTGAAGAGGATCGTCCCGCTGACGTAAATTGAGCAGGCGCCGTTCCAGAGACCCCCTTGAACCCCTTTTGTCCCCGATCCGCAGATAGAGGTTGTTATTTTTTGTGAACGGAGACGATGAGGGCTTGCTTGGTGGCGATTTCATTGGAGATTCGGATTTAGGGGGGCGGTGTAATTTTTCGCTTTACATATCAAGACAGTCTTGATATAATAGTGCACA
>CANKTP010000071.1 GCA_947486375.1 Candidatus Hydrogenedentota bacterium
ATTCCGGGCCTCTTGATCTTGAAGCAGCCCAACCTCGGCACGGCCGCGGCCCTCGGGCCGATTACAGTCGCGATGCTCTACGTAGCGGGATGCCGCCGGCTGCACCTGGCCGGTCTCGCGGCCGCCGCCCTCGCAATCGCGCCGTTCGCCTGGGGCATGATGAAGGACTACCAGCGGCAGCGCGTCTTGACCTTCGCCGACCCCAGCGCCGACCCGGCCGGCTCGGGGTATCACACCATCCAGAGCATGATCACCGTCGGAAGCGGCGGCCTCACCGGGAAGGGATTCATGCAGGGGACCCAGACCTTCCTAAGCTACCTGCCCGAGCACCACACGGACTTCATTTTTTCGCTCCTGGCCGAAGAGTGGGGATTCATGGGCGCATGCCTTATGATAGCGGTCTATGGCCTGTTCTTGATGAGGGGCCTCTCGATCGCGCAACGCAGCCCCGACACGGCCGGCACGCTGCTCTGCGTGGGGATTGTGGCCCTCCTTGCGTTTCATATATTCGTCAACATCGCCATCACGATCGGCATCGCGCCCGTAACCGGGATTCCGCTGCCGTTCCTGAGTTACGGGCGGTCGTTCTACCTGACCACCATGATGTGCGTCGGCGTGCTCCTCAGCGTGCATGTCCGAAGGGGCGTCATGCAGCGTAAACTAATGTAAGCACTAGGCCCTCGGGCGGAGGTTTCATGAAAGAATATGTCATCAACGAAGGGGCGCTCGAGACGCGGATCGCGCTGCTCGACCAACGCCGCCTCGTCGAGCTCACCATCGAGCGCCTCGAGGAACGCAGCATCGTCGGCAATGTCTACAAGGGCCGCGTCGATAGCATCGTGCCGGGCATCCAGGCCGCGTTCGTCGACATTGGGACCGACAAGAATGGCTTCCTTTACGTCGCCGACATCGCCGCCGTCGAGGGAACGGGGGACTTCGACCTCGAGGAGGCCGAGGGCGCGCCGCGATCGCGCTCGCGCAAGGCACGCAGGCCCAACATCGAGGACATCCTCAAGCGCGACCAGAACATCATGGTGCAGGTGCAAAAGGACATGCTCGGCACAAAAGGCGTGCGCCTGACCAACTTCGTCACGCTGCCCGGGCGCGACATCGTGCTCATGCCGACGGTGAGCCAAATAGGCGTCTCGCGGAAAATCGACGACGAACAGGAACGCTCGAGGCTTAAGACCATCCTCCGCGCGCAACGCAAGAGCCGCAATTTCGGGCTAATCGTCCGGACCGCGGGCGCGGGCAAATCGAAGGAAGACATTGCCGCCGACGTGAAGTACCTCACGCGCCTGTGGGACAAGATAAAGGCGAAGATGGAGGACAAAGGCTCGGGCTATCTTCTCTACGAGGAACTTGGACCGATCCTCAAGACGGTGCGCGATTCGTTCACGGGGGACATCGAGCGCCTCACCATCGACAGCGAGCTCGAGTACCAGCGCATCGTCGAATTCCTCGACAACTTCGCGCCGCACCTCAAGGAGCACTGCAAGGTATACGACTCGAAGCGGCCCATCTTCGACAAGTTCGGCGTCGAGGAGGAAATTGCGAAGGCCCTCAAGCGCACCGTCCAGCTCAAGAGCGGCGGCCACATCTGCATCGACCAGACCGAGGCCCTCGTCGCCATCGACGTCAATACCGGAAAGTTCACCGGCAAGAAACGCCTCGAGGACACCGTGTTCCGGACCAATATGGACGCCGCCGAGGAAATCGCCCGGCAGGTCCGCCTGCGCGACATGGGCGGCATCATCGTCATCGATTTCATCGACATGGAGATCGCGCATAACCGCCGCAAGCTCATCGCCCACCTGACCGATTGCCTGAGGGACGACCGCGCAAAGACCACCGTGTCCGAGGTCAGCGAGCTCGGCATGATCGAGATGACCAGAAAGCGCGTCAAGCACAACTTGGTCCGGGCCCTCTCGCAGCCCTGTCCCTACTGCGAGGGCAGCGGCATGGTGCGCTCCGTCACCACCATGACCTTTGACACGCTGCGCATGCTCCAGAAACTATTCTGCAAGTCCAAGGAAAAGCGCATCATCCTGCAAGTCCACCCCGACGTCGCGCGGCGCCTGCGCACCGAGAACAAAGAACTGCTCGACGACATCGAGCGGCAATTCGACCGCGAGATCATCGTCGAGTCCGTCAGCGACTTTCACATCCACGACACCGTCGTCCTCAGCGCCCGCACCCGGAAGGAAGTGGCCACGCACGACGACTAACCCGCGGCGGAAGTCCCGCCCGCGCCGCCCCGGGGTGCCTGCTTCGTGGCGGGGCTTGGGCCCTAATTCCCTCGATGGTTCGTTCGATTTGCCCGCGCCACATTGGCGGAAAACCTCCAAAATCGGGTATGCTCGCCCTGCTTCCGTAGTCCGCCGTCGCGGGTGTCATCCTAAATTCGGCAGATGCAGGGACTGACTCCGCCTTTTGCCCGGCGGTTTGGGCAAAAGGCGGTGTCTGTCCCCTCACCCTCCGGGTTGTCGCCCCAGTGGTCGCAACATGATTGCCATGAGATTGTTTTGCGCGAAGAGAACGGTCAACTGCCGTTTGCAGGATCATGCGCCGGTTCCCAATGTACAAGGATTCTTCCCATGCAGCAGTTAGTGGCCGTCCCGTTTTGGTGCGCCACCGCGGCCTATCTGGCCGGCGCCTACATGGCCATCCGATACATGCGGGCGGGAGAGGCCAGGCTCCTCGTATACGGCAAACGTTGCGCCGCTGCCGGCAACACCCTGCTCCTGCTGGTCTTCGTCCTCCGATGGATGCACTGGGGCCTCGTCCCCTTCACCGGAATTGCCGATTCCATGAACCTCTTCCTGATCTTCTCCACCGGGATCGTCCTCATGATTCAGCGAGACGCCGCCATGCGCCCTCTCTTGTCGTTCTATCTCCCCGCGTTGGCGGTGCTGTCCATCGTCGGCGCCGGCGCCGGGTATCGCTTCCTCGGCGACCCTCCCCGCGAGCTCAACGGGCTCCTCCTCATCGTCCATGTCGGGCTGGTGTTCCTCGCCATGGCCCATTTCTTCGTTGCCAGCGCCACCAGCATCGTCTACGCCTTCCAGGCACGGCGACTCAAGCATCACAGGACCGCCGGACTCTTGCAACGCCTCCCGTCCCTCGAACAACTCGACCGAACGCTATTCCGGCTCATCCAGTCCGGCCTGCCTCTCTTCTTCGTGACGCTCGCCTTGGGATTCGCCTGGGAATATGTCCGCCCCGACCACGATCCGCAGTGGTGGCTAAAACCGAAAATCCTATTCTCCGTGCTCCTGGTCGCATTGTTCGGAATGGCCTTCGCCATCCGGCGCGCGGGACTCCTCCGCGGACCCAAGCTCGCCTACCTTCTCTTCGTCGGGTTCACGTCGCTACTGCTCCTGTGGATCGCGCTCGAGGCCGCCGGCAACGCCATGAGCGGTCCGCCGGGGACCCTCTCGTGAGCCTGGTCGTCGCGGGCCTCAGCCACCACACCAGCGACCTCGCCCTGCGAGAGCGCCTCGCCTTTCCCGAGGAAGCCGTCCCCAAGGCGCTCATGGAACTGCGCCGCGATATCGACGGCGCGGGCGCCGTCATCCTCAGCACCTGCAACCGCTCCGAGATTTACGCCCACCACGAGATGGACCCCAAAGCCCTCCTCGCCGCCCTCCGCGCATTCCTCGCAAGATGGCACGGCCTCCCCGACGCACGGTTTGCCAGCGCCCTCTACGGACTCAGCGGCCGCGAGGCCGTCGGACATCTCTTCCGCGTCGCCTCGAGTCTCGATAGCCTCGTCGTCGGCGAGGGACAAATCCTCGGCCAGGTCCACGACGCATATCAAGTCGCCCATGCCGAGCAGGCCACCGACAAGGTGATCAACGCCCTGTTTCAAAAGGCCTTTTCCGTCGCCAAGAAGATCCGCGACCAAAGCAACATCGGCGCCGGCAAGGTCTCCATAAGCTCCGTCGCCGTCGATCTCGCCGTCTCCATCTTCATGGATCTTGCGGGAAAAACCGTCATGGTCATAGGGTCCGGCGAAATGGGCGAATTGACCCTCAGGAGCCTGGTGTCCCGCGGCGTCGGCCACGTCATCGTCGCGAACCGGAGCCTCGAGAACGCCCGCTTTCTCGCCGCCCCGAATGACGGCGAGGCGATCGCCCTCGATACCATCGACGAGCATCTCCACCGCGCCGACATCGTGATCAGCTCGACCGCCGCCCCCGGCATCCTCTTGCACGCCGATCACTTCCAACGCGCCCTGAGGCGCCGCAATTCCGAACCCATGTTTGTCATCGACATCGCCGTCCCCCGCGATATCGACCCCGCCGTCAACGCCATCGACAATGTCTATCTATACGACCTCGATGACTTGCAGGAGGTCGCCGGCCGCAACATGGAGGCGCGCCGCGCCGAGGTCGACCGCTGCCTCCTCATGGTCGACGACGGCGCGGAACAATTCGTCAAGTGGCTTGACTCGCTCGCCGCCGAGCCCACCATCAAGTCCCTGTCGGCTGGGCTCCACGCCATTCGCGAGCGCGAATTGGCCAAGACCCTCGACGCATTGCCCGGCGCCGACGCGAAGACTCGCGCAGAGATCGAATACCTCACCAAGCGCATCGTCAACAACATCCTCCAGCAGCCGATGACCCAGCTAAAGCACGAGGTGCATCGGGACGACTCCGGTTCCGTGCTCCAACTCGTCAAGCGCCTTTTCGGCCTCAAGGAGTCCACGTGAACCGGCGCCTTGCCATCGGCACCCGCGCGAGTCGACTGGCCCGCGTCCAGACCGACTACATCGCCGGATGCATACGCGCCCTGGTCCCGGACATCGACATCGTCATCGAGGTGATCTCGACCAGGGGCGACCAGATTCTCGACCTGCCCCTCGCCGAAATCGGCGGCAAGGGCTTGTTCACCCAAGAACTCGAGAATGCCCTACGCGACGGCGGCATCGACCTTGCCGTCCATAGCCTCAAGGACTTGCCCACCGAGGATCCCGAGGGATTGACCGTCGCCGCCGTGCCCAAGCGTGCCACGCCCAACGATGCCCTCGTGTCGCCCGCAAAGACCCTCCTGCGCGACTTGCCCAAGGGAACGCGCATCGGCACCTCGAGCCTGCGCCGAAAGGCCCAACTCCTCGCCTTCAATCCCGGCTTCACCGTCGTCAATGTGCGTGGCAACGTCGAGACGCGCATCAAACGCGCCGGCGACGGGACCTGCGATGCCGTCATCCTCGCCTGTGCCGGTATCGAACGGCTCGGACTCGAGGACGCCGTCGTCGAGGTCATTTCGCCCGCCATCATGCTCCCGGCCTGCGGACAAGGCGCCCTCGCCGTGCAGGCCCGGGCCGACGACCTCCCGCTCCGCGAACTTCTGGCCAAGTTGCACCACGCCGAGACCGCCGCCGCCGTCGCCGCCGAACGCGCCATGCTCGCCGCACTCGGCGGAGGTTGTCAGGTCCCCATAGGCGCGCTCGCCGAGATCGACGCCGGCGCGCTCACCCTGCGAGGCTGCGTCTGTAGCCTCGATGGGACCCGCTTTGTCCGGGTTGAACTGGACGGCCTCGCCGAGGACGCCGAGGCGCTCGGCCGAGAAGCCGCCGGGCGTCTCCTCGCCGAAGGCGCGGCCGCCCTTATCGCGGGGACCCGTTGATTGAATGCGGGGACCCCACTGGCCGGGCGTACGGTAGTCGTGACGCGCGCCCGCACCCAAGCGGCTGAACTCGCCGACAAAATCGAGGCCCTCGGCGCACGCATCGTCGAGTTCCCCACCATCGTCATCCGGCCTCTCGAATCGCCGCTCGATCCCGGTCCCCCGGATTCCTTCGATTGGGTGGTCTTCACCAGCGCGAACGCAGTGACCCACGCCGCGAGGATTTGGAACGAACGCGGCCATGCCCATGCGCTTGCCCGGGCGCGGGTCTGCGCCGTGGGGCCCGCCACCAAGCGGGCTGCCGAGGCCGCGGGAATGATCGTCAGCGTCGTCCCCGGGGAATTTCTCGCCGGGCGGGTACCCGCCGCCCTGGAGCAACACGGGGTGTCCCTTGCCGGTGCGAATATCTTGTTCCCCTGCGGCAACATCGCCCGTCCCGAATTGGCCGCCGCATTGCGGACCGAAGGCGCGCACCTCACCGAGTGGACCGTCTACGAGACCGCCTGTCCGCCGCCCAACGAGGCCGCGATCGAGGCCTTGCTGGCCAGCTCGCCCGACATCGTCACCTTCACCAGCGGATCCACCGCCGGAAATTTCGCCACGCTCCTCGGCGACGAGCGCCTCCTCCGGCTCGCCGCCACGACCATCTTCGCCTCCATTGGTCCACAGACAAGCGCCGCCGCCTGGCGCCGCGGAATTCCCATCGCCATCGAACCCCAGCGCCACGACGTGCCCGGGTTGGTCGAGGGGATTGTGGAATGGAGCCGCGAAAAGGGAAACTCGTGAGGAATCGAATGCGCCCATTCCGGACCCTGCGGTGCCCGGCAAACGGAGTGGCGGAGGAGGGCCATCGCCCCAATCGGGCAAACTACGGCAGCCCAGCGCCCCTAAGGGGCAACCAGTGATAGCCCATCGCCCCAAAGGGGCAAACTACGTCAGCCCAGGGCAACGCCCTGGGAATACGAACCCCAAATAAATTCAAGCCCTGTAGGGGCGGCCCAATCGGGCCCGTTGCCATCCCCGAATTATCACGCGACCCCGACGCGCCAAATTTCCAATACCCCGCGATCCAGTCTACAATACCCCCCGGATATGCCGTCCCGGGGTCTCCGGTCGCGAGACGCTTCGTCGTCCTAATCGGTCCCGCGGCACTTTCCACGAAAGCCACTCCCAACCCAAATCAACCCCTTGGAGCCATCGAACCATGATTGTACGCGGACAACATTACATCGGCGGGGCGTGGGTCGCCCCGGGAACATCGGAGATGATCGACGTCATCAACGCCTCGACCGAGGAAGTCATGGGGCGCATCGCCGCCGGTTCCGCCGATGACGCCCGCAAGGCCGTCGCCGCCGCGAAGGCCGCCTTCGAGTCGTGGTCAACAACGCCGCTCGAGGTGCGTGCCGAGTTTCTCCGCAAATTTTCTGCCGGCCTCGCGGCCCGTGCCGACGAACTGGCCGAGCTCATTGCCGGCGAGGTGGGCATGCCGATTAAGCTGTCGAAGATGATCCAAGCCGGTCTGCCGATCATGACCATGGCCAGCTACGCCGACATCCTCAAGGACTTTCCCTTCGAGGAACGCATCGGAAACTCGATCGTCATGCGCGAGCCCGTCGGCGTGGTGGCCTGCATCACCCCGTGGAACTATCCCCTGCACCAGATCGTCAACAAGGTCGGCCCGGCAATCGCCACCGGGTGTACCATCGTGTTGAAACCCTCCGAGGTCGCGCCCTTGAACGCCTACGTGCTCGCGGACATCGTCCACGAGGCAGGCCTTCCGGCGGGCGTATTTAACCTCGTCGGCGGTACGGGCCCGGTTGTCGGCGAGGCCCTCGCGTCGCACCCGGATGTCGACATGGTGTCCTTCACCGGGTCGACCCGCGCCGGGCGCCGCGTGTCCGAGTTGGCCGCGCAATCGGTAAAGCGCGTCGCCCTCGAGCTCGGCGGAAAGTCCGCCAACATCATCCTCGACGACGCCGACTTCGAGAAGGCCGTCGCGCGCGGCGTCGGAAACTGCTACGCAAACTCCGGCCAGACCTGCTCGGCCCATACGCGCATGTTGGTGCCCAAGGCCAAGATGGCCGACGCCGCCCGCATCGCCAAGGCCACCGCCGAGACCTTCACCCTCGGCGACGCCATGGGCGAGAAGACCAAGCTCGGGCCGCTAATCTCCGCGGCCCAGCGCGACCGCGTACGCGGATACATCCGCAAGGGCGTCGAGGAAGGCGCCGAGCTGGTCACCGGCGGCGCGGATGCACCCGAGGGATTGGACAAGGGCTACTTCGTGAAGCCGACCGTCTTCGCCAACGTCTCCCCCAAGATGACCATCGCCCAGGAGGAAATCTTCGGCCCGGTATTGTCCATCATCCCCTACGACACCGAGGATGACGCCATCCGCATCGCCAACGACAGCATCTACGGACTCGCCGGCGGCGTATGGTCGGGCGATCCCGAGCGCGCCCGCCGCGTCGCCAAGCGCATGCGCACCGGCCAGGTCGACATCAATGGGGCCTCCTACAACCCCATGGCCCCCTTCGGCGGATACAAGCAATCCGGCCACGGGCGCGAAATGGGCAAGTACGGCATCGAGGAATTCCTCGAGGTGAAGTCCGTCCAAGTGTGATTCTCGCGCGCAAATCCCGCCGCGAAAAAGCAATCCCTCTTCGTCAACGCCTGCCCCGGTCAGCCCTCGAGGCTGTCCGGGCTGGCGTTTGGTTTCCGGGCGCCCTTGAGTTTGTCCGGGTTGCGCACGGCGAAGAGCGATTGAATCTTGCCGTTGACAATCTCGAAGGTTATCGCTGTCGTGATCGTGCCCCCCACGGTCTCGACAATGCCCGGTCGCCCGTTGACCATGCAGACCCGCGTCTCCCCCTCGGGGGCGCTGAATCGTTCTTGGATCCCAAGGATAAAGCGCGCGATCTTGTCCGCGCCGTGAATCGTGCGCTGGGCCGCGGGCGCCTTCCCGCCGTGGTCGGTGTGGAACGCCGCGTCCCCCGCAAGAAGTTCCTTCATCCCCTCGACGTCCCGCGCAAGCGTCGCCGACACCAGCCGCGCCACCAATTCCGAGTCTTCCTCCGGTGACGAGACCGGGTGCGGCCGCCGCAGCGCCACCCGGTCGCGCGCCCGCTTGACGATCTGCCGGCAGTTCGCCTCCGTCCGTTCCAATACCTCCGCGATCGATCCGTAATCCAAGTCGAAAACCTCCCTCAGCAAGAACGCCGCCCGCTCCGCCGGGGACAGGTTCTCGAGCACCACCAGGAACGCCGTCGAGAGGGTGTCCGCTAGATCGGACTTTTCCCGCGCGTCATGGCCCTCCCCCTCGAAGAGCGGCTCCGGAAGCCATGTCCCCACGTAGACCTCCCGGCGGACACGCGCCGAACGAAGTTGATCGATGGCCAGCCGCGTGACGATGGACACGAGGTACGCCCGCGCCGAGCGGACCGTCTCCATGTCCGTTTGACGCCACCGCAAGTACGCGTCTTGGAGAACGTCTTCCGCGTCCTGCACGCTGCCAAGCATCCGGTACGCGATCGAGAACAGGAGCGAACGGTGTTCGCTATAGGCCTCGAGCGCGTTCATGGGCTACACCGTCGGCGCTTGGACCACTTTCCCCGCCATGTCCCGCGCGGGAATGAGGCACAGGGAGTCCGACTCGATCTCGAGCGGGAGGTTGATCAGGTTGTAGTAATTCTCGACCGCGTTCAGCAACGTAATCTCCACGATCTCCCGGTCGGAAAAATGTTTCTTGGCCTCGTTGAAGACCGCGTCGGGGACATTCTTGTCCCGTGTCGCCGCCTCGACGAACGCCAGCGCGGCGCGCTCGGGCCCCGTGAACAAGTCGGAATCGCGATACGCATGCAGGTGCTTTAACTTCTCGACGTCCAGCCCGTTCCGTAGCGCCATCGCCTTCGAGATATCGACGCAAAACGCGCAGCGGTTGATGCCCGCGACGAATGTCGTGATGAGGAAGCGAAGCTCCGGGGCAATCGTCATCCCGCGCTCGCACATGAGGTGAAGGTCCCGCGAAACCATCGCCGCACGCGGGACCCGCGCATACACCACCTTGACCGGAGTGATAACTTTGCCTATTTGCCGCCGTACCGCGTAATACACATAGCGCATAAACAGGCCCTTGGGCTTCTCGATCGGGGCAATTCTCATGACGTCCTCCGTTCTTCGTTCGTTGCTGTTCCTGTCTTCAAAGACGAGACGGGGCCCCATCCTGTGACATCAAGAGGGCGATCATCGCGTCCCCCGCCGGTTCGTCCCAACGCAACCAATATACCCGCACCGGCGGATGCCCGCCGAACTCGAATCGCCGGAAAGCGATTTCCCGCGCCTTCAGCCCAGTCTCCAGGGGTTCCGGGTCCTGGGGATCGCAGGTCACCAGCCATACCCCGCTCGCGTGGACGAGGCGGTACGAGGCGCGGCCAATCAGCGCCTCGCGGTCGGCAAACGACTCGATGCGCTCCCGCGACATCGGCGAATCGAACTCAAGCGCCTCGGCGTTATGCGCCCCGAAGACCAGGATGCTGTCCTTGGGCTGCCCATTCCGAATGAGGAAGTCCGCGGCGGCACGATAGTCCGGGCGAAGCCCGCCCGGAATTACCGTCAGTTGCGCGGCGAACATCGCCAGGAAGGCCGCGGCAAGCGCCGCCCGCGCCGCCGGCGGCGAGCCAGACGTCAGGACTCGGCCTGCGGGAAGGTACAGGGCAAGAGAAGCGAAAAGCACAAGATGCACGTCGAATGCCTGGCCCCAGCCGAGGTTCGCGAGCGCCAGGGCGCATGGCGGCAACATCGCCCAAAGCGCCCAAAAAAACCACGCCTCCGACGCCGCGCGCCGGGCCTCGGGCGTGGGCTCGGGATCGTTCATCGAGCGGAAACTACGCACCGTGTCGGCGACGAGCATGAAGAAAAGACCCGCGGCCAGGATGCGGTCGAACGAGGCGCCCTCGCGCATGTACCCCGCCGGATCGGCGCTCGAAAAGCGCCCGCCCGAGAATACCAACAACAGGTCGACGATGTCCTTGGGCGAGGCCGCCACGCCGATGGCCTCCGGTCGCGGCAGATGCCCGCTGAAATCGACCCAACCCGCGAAAAGCGCCAGGAGCCCCGCATGGCCGACGCCCCAAGCGAGTACCCGCGTCCGCCAATGACGGCGGAAGACCGCTAGAAATACCGCCTGCGGTATCCATGCGAGCGCCGCCGCCGGGTGCGTCCAGGGAATGATCGTATCGACAAGAATGAGCGCCGCCCACGCCCAGTATCCCGCGCCATGGACGGCTCGCGAGAACGCATACAGGCTCGCCAGCGCGAGTAGGCCAATCATCGCGTCCGGACTGATCGCCTGCGCCTGGAATATGTGCGGCAGGGACACCGCCGCCATCGACGCCGAGACCAGCGCCGCGTGAGCGCCATAAAGCGGGCGTGCGAGGAGAAACAATAAGCAGACCATCCCGATCGAACACACGACCGGGAACATCCGGAGTACCGGCACCGAGTTCCCCAGGAGCCGCGCCCAAAGATTCCACGCGAGGTAGGGTACCGGAGTCAGCCGCACCTTCGGATCGGTGGACTCAAAATCGCCCCAGAGTCCCGAGACCGTCGACGACTCGATCTGGGCGATGAAGCGGGTTTCGTCCCGCGACGGGCTCTCCCACGGAAGGCTAAATACCCGCAAGAGCAGGGCAAACACAAGGATCGCAAACAACGCCAGTGCGGTGTGGAGCAATCCAGTCGCGGCGGTGTCGGGTTCCGGGGCGTCCATGATCGGAAACTATACGAGTTGGGACGCACGGAGGCAACCCGCATTTCGAGTGGCCACCGGCAAACGCCGCCTTCCCTCATTTCCGTCCCTTTTGTCCCTTCGGGCATCGAAAAGCGTCCAGCACCGCAAATCAGCCCCAGTTCCGCGTATATTTCTTTTTGGTTGCGGGCGTACCAAACACTCGCATATCGTATCCGTTTCGCCACTCGCCATCGCCAAGGAATCTCCCGTGATATCATCCGCCCAACGTTCGGCTAAGCTCCGCCAGTTACTCAAGGAAACCTGCGTCGTGCTCCCCGGCGCCATCAACGCCCTAAGCGCCCGCCTGATCGAATCCCTTGGCTTCGACGCCATGTACCTGTCCGGGGCCGTCCTCGCCAACAGCACCGGCGGCGTCCCGGATGTCGGGATAATGACGCTCACCGAGTCGGAATCGCACTCGCAACACATCGCGCGCGTGACCACGATCCCCATCATCGCCGATGCGGACACCGGTTTCGGAGAAGCCGACAACACCGCCCGGACCGTGCAGGTCCTCGAACAGGCCGGCGTCAGCGGGATTCACCTCGAGGACCAGGTTTTTCCCAAGCGTTGCGGACACCTCGAGGGCAAGGAATTGGTGAGCGTCGAGGCCTTCTCGGAAAAGATCGCGGCGGCAGTGCAAGCAAAGACCAGCGAGGACTTCCTCCTCATCGCGCGGACCGACGCCCGTGGCGTCATCGGGCTCGACGAGACCATTCGACGCGCCAAGCGCTATCTCGATGCCGGCGCCGACGCCATTTTCCCCGAGGGACTCCGGAGCGCCGAGGAGTTCGCCCGCGTGGCCAGGGAAGTCGGCGGAAACCTCCTCGCGAACATGACGGAATTCGGCACGACGCCGTATCTCAAAGTCGAAGAGTTCGCCGCGATGGGCTACAATATGGTCATCTTCCCCGTGAGCCTTCAGAGAGTTGCGATGAAGGCCATGGAAGACCTCCTGCTGACCATCCGGCGCGACGGCACCCAAGCGGCGTTTCTCGACCGGATGCAGACGCGCCAGGAACTTTACGATTTGCTCGGGTACGACGGAAAAGTCGCCGCGCCCATACATACCAAGGCCCAAGGAAAGGGAGACGCATGACCGAAGAAGCATACAGCCCGGGGTTGGCGGGCGTCATCGCCGGCGAAACCGCGATTGCCTGCGTGGACCAGGGGAAACTACTCTATCGCGGATATCCGATCGCCGATCTGGCCGAGAACGCCACCTTCGAGGAGTCGGCCTACTTGCTGCTCCACGGCGAATTGCCCAATCAATTGCAGTTGAAGGGCTTCAAGGACACGCTCGACCGATACCGGCCGCTGCGCGGCGAGTTGATCGACGCGCTGCGCAAAATTCCCGCCCCCGTCCCGATGATGGACGTGTTGCGGAGCATGGTGTCCTATGCGGGACATTTCGATCCCACCAACGGGACCGACTCGGACGACCTTCGCGAGCGCGCCACGTGGCTGACCGCGCAGATTGCCGGCATCATCGCGGCCCGCTTCCGTCTGTTGAACGGCAAGGAACCCCTCGATGCGAAACCGGGGCTATCGCATGCGGGCCAAATCCTATACCAAGCGCACGGGACGGCCCCGGATGACCTCTCCGCGAAACTGGTCGACCTGACCCTCATCCTCTACGCGGAGCACGACTTCAACGCGAGCACCTTCGCCGCCCGCGTGATCTGCTCCACAATGTCCGACCTCACCTCGGCAATTGTCGGCGGCATCGGCGCGCTCAAGGGGCCGCTGCATGGCGGCGCGAACGAGGCCGCGATGGAAATGCTCCAGCAGTTCAAGTCCGCCGACGAGGCCCGCCTGTGGATTCGCGAGGCCCTCGCCGGCAAGGGCAAAATCATGGGCTTCGGCCACCGGGTCTATAAAAACGGCGACCACCGCGCCACCATCCTCGAGCGCGAGCTTCGCAAGCTCGCCGCGCAAAAGGGCCAGGGCGAATGGATGGACATCTACGACGCCATCAAGGACCCGATGGTCAACGAGAAAAAAATCTATCCGAACGTCGACTATCCCTGCGGCTTGACCTACTACTTGCTCGACCTCCCGCTCGACCTTTACACGCCGCTATTCGTCGCCTCGCGCGTGACCGGCTGGAGCGCCCACTTCATCGAACAGGCCGCCAACAATCGCATCTACCGCCCGCTAAGCATTTACACCGGCCCCGCCGAACGAGCCGTGCCCCCCATCGGGTCGCGGTAGGAAATTAGGGACAGTCACCTATTATTCGATTACAGCGATGTACTCGGGAATTTTCCGTGTCCTGTGCCTGCGCCCAAGACCAGACTTACCAAGTGATATCGAATAATAGGTGACTGTCCCTAATTTCCGGAGTGCGGCCAAGAAATGCGTCATCCGATCGTTTACCTTGCCCTGCTGCTCGCCCTCGCCGGCTGCGCCACGACCGGCACGAACGCGCGTCAGCCGCTCACCGAAGCCCAACGCGCCGGGAACCTCGAATCGTTCCAGCTCGCCTGGGAAACCGTCCGCGATCGTCACTGGGACGCCAACCTCGGCGGCTTCGACTGGGACGCGGTCTACGACGAGATCAAGCCCAAGGTCGAGGCGGCGAAGACCCAAAAGGAATACACCGCCGCCGTCCAAGGCATGATATCCCGCTTCGAGCAGTCCCACTTTTCAATCGTGCCCTCCGAAGTCTATGAGGAAATGAGCGGCGGCGGGGGAGAGGATGCCGAGGGGTCCCCCGGATTCGACCTCCGTGTCGTGGATGGTCGGGCGCTCGTCACCCGGGTCGAGCCTGAATCGTCCGCCGCCAAGCAGGGGATTCAGACGGGATGGATCTTGACCCACGTTCAGGGCAAATCGCTTCGGCCAATGCTCGCGGAGATTCGCCAGACCTTCGAGGGCAAGACCATGCTCGAGTTGATCCAAGGCGAGGCGGTGCTGGGGAAACTGTCCGGATCGGTGGGGGAGACCCTCGGTCTTCGTTTCAGGGATGGCGGCGACCGCAAAACCGATGTCGACGTTGCCCTAGTCAAACCGAGGGGAACGAAGCACCAGCTCGGGGTGTTTCCCCCAAACTTTGTCTATATCGAACACCGGGTGCTCCCGGCGAACATCGGATACGTCACGTTTAACATGTTCATGGACCCGGTCAACGTCATGAAGGGATTCGAGGAAGCCATGCGCTCGTTTCGCGATTGTCGAGGGATCGTCATCGACATCCGGGGCAATCCCGGCGGGATGCCGGCCATGGCCATGGGCATGGCGGGATTTCTGGTCGACCGCAAGGACCTCGCCTTCGGCACCATGAAGATGCGCGACTCCGACCTCAACTTCGTGGTCAATCCCCGGCCACGGCCGTATACCGGCCCAGTCGCCATGTTGATCGACGGGACCTCCGCCTCGGCGTCCGAGATTTTCGCCGGCGGGCTGCGCGACATGAAACGGGCGCGGCTCTTCGGTGCCCGCACGGCGGGGGCGGTGTTGCCTGCCCAGTTCATGGAATTGCCCAACGGCGATTTCTTTTATTACCCCATTGCGGACTATATTTCCATGAACGGCGACCGTTTGGAAGGCGTCGGGGTGGCCCCCGATACCGAGGCCAGGCCCGATCGCGCTGCGCTCCTCGAAGGCCGGGACACCGCCCTCAATGCGGCCATTGCGTGGATCGTCGGGGAACACAAGGCGACGGCGTCGCCAAACGGAGACTAAACCATGCGAACCATCTACCAATCCATCATGCTCCTCGCGATTGCCGGCGCGTCCTGTGCCTCCGCGATGGCCGAGGATAAGCCCGACGCAAAGGCCATCGTCGCCAAATCAATCGAGGCGATGGGCGGCGCCGAGGCCTTCGGCAAGATTACGAGCCGAATCGTGAAAGGCCATCTGGAAATTCTGGGGATGGGCGTCAAGGGGACCATCGAAATACACCAGTTGCGGACCGGCAAGTCGATCACCCGCACGGAGATCGAGGGCATCGGCACGATTCTCCAGGGCGTCGACGGTGACGTCGTATGGGAGACGAACCCCATGACCGGAGCCCGCATCGTCGAGGGCGAGGAACGCGCCCTGCTTCTTTTTTCGAACCGGTTCGACGAGTCGAACTACGAGACCGTCATCAAGACCTTCGAATATGTCGGCGAAGCCGACGTAAACGGAATCGCCTGTCACAAGGTGGTCCTCACGATCGAGGGCCTCAAGCCGATTACGGTCTATTACGCGAAGGACACCGGCTTGACGGCCAAGACCGAGATGAGCGTGGCGACGCCCATGGGACAGGTGACCACCGAGGCCTTCAGCACCGATTACCGAAAGGTGGGCGATGTCCTGTATCCGTTCAACGTGTCCCAGAAAGCGGCGGGAACGGACATCGGCATCACGTTTGACTCGCTCGAGCACAACACGAGCATCCCCGACGAAACCTTCGCCATGCCCGACGACGTCAAGGCCCTCATCGGCGGCGGCGCCGCCAAGGGCGAAGCCCCATGACCCCGGAACTCCTCTTCACGATCTGTAACAACAGCGTGCTGCCCGTTTGGCTGTTGCTGTTCGTCGCGCCGGGATGGAAGGGTACGCAGCTTATCGTGCATTCCTGCGCGATTCCCTTGCTCTTGTGCGTGGTGTACGGCGCGCTCGCGGCTACGAATTTCTTCGGCGGCGAGGGCGATTTCTTTTCCCTCGGGGGGGTGACGGCAATCTTTCAAAATCCCTACGCCCTAGTCGCCGGATGGGTCCACTACCTCGTGTTCGACCTCTTCATCGGGGCATGGGAGGCCCGCGACGCCAAACGCCTGGGCATCTCGCACATCGCCATGGTTCCCTGTCTCTTCTTCACGCTAATGCTCGGCCCGGTCGGCCTGCTTCTCTATTTCATCCTTCGATGGACATTGCGCGGCAAGTTTATCGTGGACGAAAGCCAAGCCGCCGGGGAACCGGCTTGAGGCGCCGGGGATTGTATCCAGAGCCGGGCAAATTGAACGGGGTCGGCACGACGGGTACAGTACGTGCCCGAATGCGCCCGGTCGGTGCGTCATTAACCAAGTCAAAGGAAGCCCCTGCGGGGCGGTGATACTTATGGGCGAGCCTGAAAAAATTTCCACCCTCACGAAAATCTACGAAAACACCATCCTGCGGTTCCCTTGGGCGGTCGTGTTGATCACCTTCGTGGCCTTCGGTTTCTTCATCCAGTACGTGAACCGGTTCACCTTGGACGCATCAAGCGACTCCATTGTCCTCGAGCGCGACGCGGACCT
This sequence comes from Candidatus Hydrogenedentota bacterium, assembly GCA_947486375.1. Classification (GTDB taxonomy): domain Bacteria; phylum Hydrogenedentota; class Hydrogenedentia; order Hydrogenedentales; genus CANKTP01. The sequence goes on from CANKTP010000071.1 coordinate 16,648, forward strand.
GCGGTACTACAGCTACACCCGCGACCTATTCGGCTCGGACGACTACGTGTTCGTCGCCATCACGCCCACCAAGGACTTGTTCGCCGACGAGACGATCGCCGCCGTCAAGATAATGCGGGATGCGTTCCAAGAAATTCCGAAAATCGCCTCCGCCACCAGCTACCTGAGCGTCCCCCTGTTTCACAGCCCCACGGTGCCCTTGCTCCAGTTGGCCAAGGGCTTCAAGACCCTCGAGAATCCCGAATGCGACCGCGCCCTGGCCAAGGTCGAGTTGACCTCGAGCCCCTTCTATAAGGACCATCTCATTAACGAGGAGGGCACGACGACCGCGATCCTGCTCACCTTCGAGGCCTCCGAGCCCCGATTCATGGAGCTCTACAACCGCCGCGCCGACTTGAACGACAAGAAGGCCTCCGAGGAGGGCCTGACCGGTGCCGAGGCCGCCGAGCTGAAGCAAGTCTCCCATGAGTACGACGCCAAGCGCGGCGTGTTGATGGAGGAACGCAAGGTCACCATCGCCGCGATTCGCAAGGTCATCGACGAGAACCGGTCCATCGGCGAGTTGTACCTCGGCGGCGTCCCGATGATCATGGTCGACATCATCGACTACGTCGAGAAAGACATCCGTGTGTTCGGCGTGGGAATCGCCTTGTTTCTCATGGTCTTGCTCGGGTTCGTGTTTCGCGAGGCCGTCTTTATCATCGCGCCGTTCCTCACCTGCGTGCTCACCGTCCTGGTCATGATGGGATACCTCGGCTGGACCGACTGGCGCGCGACCATCGTCTCCTCGAATTTCACGACCCTGTTGTTGGTCTACACGCTCGCGACTTCGGTCCACGTCATCGTGCGCTATCTCGAGGTCTATTCCGGCAATCCGTTGGCGTCCAAGAGATGGCTCATGCGCGAGGCCGTCCGTCACGTCGTCGTGCCCAGCTTCATCATGGTCGCCACGACCATTGTCGGTTTCGGCTCGCTGTACATCAGCGGCATTCGCCCGGTGATGGATTTCGCGCTGATGATGATGGCCGGCCTCGCCGTGGCCTACGCCATGGCCTTCCTCTTCATGCCCGCCTTGATCCTCGTGTTCCCGAAGAGTTCCGTTCCCCCGCACGAGTTGTCCGAACTCACCTCCTCGCCCGTGACCGGTTTGGCGCGCTTTACGGAACGCCACGGCCGCCTCATCGGCTGGGGCTCCTTGTTCGTGTTCCTGTTCGGAATGTTGGGCGCGTCGCGCCTCGATGTCGAGAACCGGTTTATCGACTACTTCCACAAGTCCACCCCCATCTACAAGGGGATGACCGTCATCGACGAGCGCCTCGGCGGCACGACCCCCCTCGAGGTGGTGCTGAAGGCCCCCGAGGGTTCCGCCGACGGCTACTGGCTCGAAGCCGACAATCTCGCCAAGCTCCGCAAGGTACATGAATGGCTTGACGCCCTCCCCGAAACCGGAAAAGTCCTCTCGCCCGACACCCTCATCCGCATGCTCGAGGGCGTCAACAACAACAAACCCGTTCCCAAGCCCATCATCCAGATGGGCCTGGCCCAGTTACCGCCGGATTTGCGCGCGGAAGTCGTCCAGCCCTACGTCTCGAAGGATTTCAAGGAAGTCCGCATCGCCATGCGCGTCCGCGAATCGAGCCACGACCTGGACCGCGAGGCGCTCGTCGGCAAGATCAACGCCTACTTCAATAGCCCCGAGTCCCCCGTCGAAGTCGGGACCGCGCGTTTGACCGGCCTGTTCGTCCTCTACAACAATCTGCTGCAAAGCCTCTGGAGCTCGCAGATCGTCACCCTCGGCTCCGTGTTTGTCCTCAACTGGGTCATGTTCGTCCTGCTCTATCGCTCTTTCTTCATCGCCACCATCGCGATCATCCCCAACGCCATCCCCTCCATGATCGTCCTCGGCGCCATGGGCTGGTCCGGCGTCCCCCTCGATATCATGACCATCATGATCGCCGCCATCGCGATGGGGACCTCCGAGGACTACATCACCCACTACGTCGTCCGCTTCCGCGAGGAATTCCCGAAGGACCGAAACTATATCGCCGCCATGTACCGCTGCCACAACAGCATCGGCTACAGCATCACCTATACCTCGCTCATGATCGTCGGCGGCTTCTCGATCCTCATCCTGTCCAACTTCATCCCCAACATTTACTTCGGGATTTTCACCGGTCTCTCGATGATCGCCGCGCCGCTGGGAAGCCTGCTGCTCCTACCCCTCCTGATCATCAAGTGGAAGCCCTTCGGCAAGGAAGCCCCGAAAGCGGAATACTGACGCCGGAATCTCGCGCCCTGAATTTGAAATCCCCGTGTAGAGTCGTCGCCGGAAATTGACAGAAGCCCGACAAACGCAGTCCCCCTTCCGAAGGGGGATCAAGGGGGATGTTCTTCGCGCACGGACGAATTCGGGGGAAAATAAGTGACTGCCTTGAATATACAGCCATCGGGCGAGACCAAGGGACTGACTCCGCCTTTCGCCCGGCGGTTTGGGCAAAACGCGGTGTCTGTCCCTCACCCTCCCAATCGGTTCCCCGGGGAATCTGTCTCTGCGAAGTTCTAAAATCTCGACAAGAGTACGGGCAAATCGCCCGTGCCACGTGGCACGGGCGTCCCGCCCGTGACTCTTTAGCAGCAGCCCGCCTGCCGCGCCTTCGTTAGCTCCAGCTTCAGGCTCAGCACCGCCTTCGCGGCCCGCCGAAGGTCCTCGGCGGGAATCTTCCTGAATTCCTCAAACAACGGTGACCCGGCTTCAAGCGCCTCGAGCGAGAACGCCTCCAGCGGGTAGTTCGATTCCTGCACGACCTTCACCTCGCTGAATCCCGCATCGCGGATCAACCCAAGATACTCATCCTTCTGCATCGCCCCGCCAACGCACCCGACATAAGCGCCCACCGACGACGCCACCGATTCCGGAAGCGGCTCAAGCAAAACCAAGTCCGAGATAAACGCCTTGCCGCCGGGCTTCAGCACGCGAAATGCCTCCGAGAACACCTGCGCCTTGTCAGTCGAGAGGTTGATCACGCAATTCGAGATGATCACGTCCACCGCCTTGTCGGCCACCGGAAGATGTTCGATCTCGCCCTTGCGGAATTCGACGTTGGCGTAGCCGCCCTTGGCCGCATTCGCCCGGGCCTTGTCGAGCATCTGGTCCGTCATGTCCACGCCAATGACTTTCCCCGTCGGCCCGACTTTGTTCGCCGCCAGGAAACAATCGAAGCCTGCCCCCGACCCAAGGTCAAGCACCGTCTGGCCCGGCGATAACGACGCCAGCGCCACGGGATTGCCGCAACCCAATCCTAGATTCGCGCCCTCCGGCACCGCGCCCATCTCCGCCTCTGAATAACCCACCGCCTTGCTGATGGTTTGTTGCGGCGCGCCGCCGCCGCAACACGAAACCGATTGTTCCGCAATCGCGCCATAACGCGACCGCACCGCTTCCTTTATCGTCGACATCTCTCGTTCCTCCAATCTAAGTCCAAGCCCGGAACAGGTCCGGGACGCCAATTACTTCGTCGCCAACTCCGCCATCATCGGCCCCAGCAATCCCTTCACCATGTCCGCCAATGCGTCTACCTTGATGAGCGACATGCAACAAACTTGCCCATCCTTCTCCCAACTCACCAACGCCAGCTTGTCCCCCGCGCCAATCCCCGCCTTCTCCCTCAATTCCTTCGGCAATACCATCTGCCCGCGTTCGTCCACGTTCACCACCGCCTCGACCTTAAAACCGCCCCCAACCGGGGCACAACACGCGCCTTCGGATTTCTTCGCTGCCATGTCCGCGTCTCCCTAAGTTGCAGTAAGTATATACTGAAATTTCTGATTTGTCAAATGAAACAGACAAATTAGATTCCGCCTAAAACCAGATCAAATGCCCCCCCCCCCCCCCCCCCCCCCCCCCCCCCCCCCCCCCCACCCCCCCCCCCCCCCCCCCCCCCCCCCCCCC
>CANKTP010000072.1 GCA_947486375.1 Candidatus Hydrogenedentota bacterium
CTCGCGCCCGGCGCCCCGATGAGCAGGTCCATGTAGCCGTCGCCGTTGATATCGCCGCCCCCGGCAAGCACGCTGCCGGTCTCGTCGATGCCGTCGATGCCTGTCAGCAACAGTCCCGGTACGGCAACGGAAACGCCCGAGGCAAGCAGCGGCGTGGGCACGTTATCGCCCCCGAAGACCACATAGGTCCTGCCGGTGTGTACCTCGACCGGATCGACCGAACCGTTGTAACCCGGCGCGCCGATGGCAAATTCGTCAACGCTGTCGCCGTTCATGTCGCCAATGGCCGCAATGGCGCTGCCGAAACCGGCGCCCGCGCCCTCCCCCACGATCTGCAGGCCGGGGATGAATCCCACGAGGGTCGCCGAGGTGCCGTACTGGAGCGGATCGATGTATCGTTTTGCCAAATCGCCTTCCGGGGGCATGATGGCTGTGAACATCAACGACGGCCGCGCGGGGCTAAGCACGTCATACCGGGTCCGTCCCAAGTCTATCGGGTTTGGCGCGTCATCTTCCTGATAATCGAGATGCCCGAAGAATGCATAGGCCGCTCCCGTGCCGCTCGATGCGCCTGGCGCGCCGAGGACGATATCGTCGACGCCGTCGCCATTGATGTCGCCGACGCCGCTAATGTCGCTCCCAAGTTTGTCCAAGGCCTTGGCGCCCAAGATTCGGACACCCGCCGGGGCTTGGAGGGACGAGAGATTCAAGAGGGCCCTCGTGCCCGAATCGGACCCGAAGACGACGTAGGCCGCGCCGCTCGCGCCAACCGGACCGGCATTGACGCCCGCCGGAATCAGCCCCCCTTGTGCCCCCGGGGCGCCGATGACGACGTCGGAAAATCCATCCGCATTGAAATCGCCAGCACCGGCCACGGCCGTGCCCGCCTTGTCGCCGAACGCGGCCCCGACGAACTTGACACCGGCGATGGTTGCGCCCAAGCTCAGGTCGCCGATGCTGGCTGCCGAAATCGCGGGGGGGAATTGCGGGCGGCCGAAAACGATATACGCGCCGCCCTTTTCGTCAACAATGCTGGCCACATCGATGAATTCGACATAACCGATCACGAAGTCGGCGATATCGTCCCCGTTCGCGTCGCCGGCCCCGCTGACGCTCGTGCCCAGTCGTTCGCCGGCTATGGCCCCGGATATCACGACGCCGTTATTGCCGTCGAAGTAGTCGTCGCCGAACTCGACGTCCCCGTGGGCGAACTCGTTCAGGCGCGTCACCGCATCGCTGCTGGTACCGCCGTAGAAGATGAACACCTTGCCCGCCCCGGCGCCGGACAATGCATCCGCCTTCGGCGCGGCGACGGCGAAGTCCTCGTAGCCGTCGCCATTGATGTCGCCCACGCCGGACACTTTCGTGCCCGCCTCGCTGGCCGGCGGGAGCGCGTCCGTGTCCGCGACCAATTGGTACCCTTCGGGCGGGGCGCTCGCGTAGTCGATGTCTTTCGTCCACTGCACCGAAAATGGCGGGGGCGGCGTGGCGATGGCGATTGGGGACACCGGGGGCGCCGCGAGGAAAATAGAGGCAGCCGCATTCGAGACGTCGACCTTCAGCGTGAACCACGAATCCGCCGCGCCGTCGTTCGTGAAGGCATTGAGGTAGAGAGCGCCGCTGGTATCGTCGAAATCCATGGACCACATTTCGGAATCCGTGGCCGCGGGAGTCACATTCGTCAGCGTGCCCACAAGATGCCACGCCCAGTCGCCCGGCACCGTATACACCAGGTCGGCCCGCGTGGTCCCGACAACATCCACGGCGTAGATCCGCCCCGTAGATGGATGAACGGCGGCGGCCACGAGATTGCGCGCACTGGTGGAGAGCAGGGTTATCGCGCCCGACGCAAGGTTGACACGATGCAACTCTCCGTCGGTCCGGGTGGCGTAGGCAAACCCATTGGTGTGGTCCCACGCCAGCCCGCTCCAGAATTCGCCGGCGCCCAGGGCGTGCGTGGCGATGGTGGCGAGCGCGCCGGTCACCAAGTTGACGGACTTCAGGGCGTTGTCCGCCGCATCCCACCCATAGAGTTTGTCGAAGTTGAAGCCCTCGAAATCGTTCGAGGTGAAGCTGACCGTGCCCAATATGGTCACCGGGTTCTCGGGCTGATCGTTGTCCAGTTCGCGGGGGATCACCTCGGTGCCGGCCGCGCCGAAGGTCATCTGGGCGTAATCGTCGTCGCCAATCGTCGCGATTCCGCTGTTGTCTGCGAAATAGACCGTGCCCATAACCGGGGAAAGCCGCAACTCGAAGGTCTCGGCGTCCTCGACCGCGCGATCTGCGAATATGGGGATGGTGACGGTCTTGCTCGTTTCCGCGAGAAGGCGGCTGAAGGTCACTTCGCCCTCGACGGATTCGAAATCCTCGTCGCCATTGGCCGTGATGCTGTTGGTATGGTAGGCGACCTTGATGTCCGTGACGGGGACGGCAAGGGCCGAAGGCGGGATATCCAAGGTGATCGTGAATGTCGCTTGCCGCACCGATCCGCACGATTCCGGCGCGCTTATGTCGGGACAGCTCCCCTCCGTCACGGTCACGTCGTCGACGATAAGGATGCTCGTTCCCAGGGGCTGCGTGCTATCGTCGTCCCGGATCACGACGGACTTCTCTCGGCCTTGGGCGTAGGGCGAGTCCGTGTTGAGGACAATCGTAAAATCCTCGGGGGGGCGATTGATTTCCGGGAACGTCGGCACGGCGCCCGGGTCTTCGAAAAATTGGTCGTTCAGGATCGGGATGGTGAAGCTCGCGTTCGACGAATTGGCCGGGAAGTGAAGCGTTCCCGACACAGCGAGGAAGTCCAGGCCGGTACCGGAATTCGCCGTTCCGTCGAAGGTCACGAAATCGACGTCAATCGGCACGCTGCGCGGCGTGTCGATGGTGAGGTCAATGGTCGCGGTGCCGGTCGCCTCGGGCAATTCGATCGCGACGGGCGTCGGGGGATTCGGCAGATTGGGTATGTCATCGAATCCGCCCTGATAGGTCACGCTGAAGGTCGATGGAGTGTCGTCATTGGTGATCACGCCTTCCACCTCGGTGTTGACGAGGAACGAATTGGAACTAACGTTGCTCAGGAGAAGCCGGAAAACCTCGTTGGGTTCGGGCAAATCCTCGCCGATGAGAAGGACGTTGATCGTCGAGTCCGTCACGCCGGCCGGGATTAGTTTCTGGGACGATATCCCGACAAAGTCGGAGTCCTCGGTGGCGGCGTTGGCACCGATTTTTTCGACGGTATCGTAGGCGAGAACAATGTCCGACGCATTCGCCGGTGCGATCTTGATCGGGAACGTGAAGATGGTGGAACCGGAGGTGCCCTCGTTCACGGCGGCCACGGGGGGACTCACCTTCACCTTGCTGACCCCGGCGGGCAGCGCGGCATAACTAAATGTTATGTCGTCGACATACCACCCGGTCGCATCGGTCCGAGTGGGCTCGTCGGGTTGTTCAAATACAAATCGAATCTTGATATCGGTGACCGTCGTGTTGGGGAGGCCGTCCAGATCGATGTACGCGTCCAGGTTGATGACGTCGATGTCATCTTCCGTTTGCGGCCAGGGCGAGATTTGAACGTCTGGGGACGGCGTCGTCGGGCCGAGTTCCCGAAGAGTTTCCCATGTGAATCCCAAGCCCGGGCCGGCGGAGATTTCGACCCTGGCACTCGTGGGCGTGGCCCCGAGCGTGGTGTAGGCCACCTCCAAATAGTCCTTGAAACTCACTTGGGCCGTCAGGGCGGAGTCGGGAATCTTCACGGTGCCCGTCATGGTCAATTCGCCGGAGGTCCCGCCAACGGTGTCGTAAGTGCAGCTACCCTCGCCGTTGTTAAAGACCATGGCGCGAGTTGGGCTGCTGAATCCGTTTTCGCCTTCAATGCAATCGCTGCTGGCTTGGAGATGCCAAAGGGGGACGGGCGTTCCAGTTGATGCCCAGGGGGTCGCTTGCGGGCGAACCTCCCAGTCCTCGACGGTGACCCCGGTCACGATCGGAAGATCGACCAATGCCTCGTCGTCCTCGATGATCCCGACCGCAGAGGCGATCGTAATGTGGGCATTTTCCGAGGCGTTTGACAATATCAAGGAGAGGGTTTCATCCGACTCGGAGAACGATTCGCCGTTGACAACGACAGGGATTTGAAAGACCGTGGCGCCCGCCGGAATGGTCAATCTGCCAGAGCGCGCGACGTAGTCCTGACCCGCGATCGCGGACCCATCGACGGTTTCGTGCTCGATGACGATGGGCTCGGGGACAGCGGGGGGCGAGACTGGGGGGGATATCGTGACGGTGAAAATCAACTCGCTCGTGCCGCTATCCCCTTCGGCCACGGTCGCGGCACCAATCGCGACGGCACTTACATTTTCGTCCAGCGTCTCGCCGAAGATGCGTACATCGTCTATGTACCAACCCAAGCCGGTCACGGAGTCGTCCGAGAGGAATCCGAATCGAATGCGGATGCTTTTCCCGATGAAATCCGTAAGGTCCGCAGTTTCCTGGTCCCAGAATTTCTCGTCCTTCGATTCCCGGAAGACATCGACCCAGCTGGCGCCGCCGTTCTCGGAAACCTGGACGAAGTAAAAGTCGGAACCCACTTCCGCGCCAACGAAATCCCACCACTCGAGGGTGGCGCTCGGCATGGTGGTCGGAATGAGCACGTCGAAAGTCAACGTCGCGAACCCGGACCGGTTGTTTCGATACGAGCACTCCGATCCGAAATCGAACGCAAGGGAGTTCACGGGGCTAATATAGCCGACGCTATTGGGAAGGCATGCGCTATTCTCCTTTACCCGCCAGTCGCCGGTCAGGGCCCAATCGGTTAGCGCATCGTCGCCCTCGAAGTCGTCGGTGAGAAGGTCCGCTGTCTGGGCGCCCGCGTTTCCGCCAAGCGCGGCCAAGGCGATGCCTCGACGCTTCATGGGGCAACACTGGCAGGAGTGCGTTGTGCATTTCATCGGTTCCCAAGCGCGTTTCGCGTGATTCAAGCCGTCCGTTCGTTTCGTTCCAAGTCCCGGGCATCATGGCGCGTCATTCAAGGTGGGCACGTCGACGACATGATTCAACTGGAAACTGCCGGAGACGTATAGGGCCTTCTGGTGGACCCCGCTAATCTTCTCCCGGTAGTTACCACCCACGATGGTGTGTCCATATCCGGGCAAGGCCGACGCAAAGGGATCGTCGGGCAAAAATTCCAAGGTAATTTCGCGCGAGAACGTGAACGACTCCCGGCCCTCGGGTAGCAGGGGCGTGAGATCGAAGTCGTCGTTAAGATTGTCGTGATCCGGATGAAATGCATGGATAAAGGGGTTATGCCTGTCGCCAAAGGCCATCGGCACCGTGCCCAGGAGCGTCCCCGTGAGCGAACCGCTGAGATCAATCGGGTCTTTGAACGCGAACACGGACGAACTGATCCGGCGGCCGACGATTTCGCCATCCCGCATCGAGACCCCCGTGAAGTTGTCGACCAAATCTTCATCGGTCACCAGCACGTACCGTGCGGGATACGTGATCGGGTCTTGGGGGTCGGGCTGTACCTGCATCAGAAACACTTGTTGCAGCAGCCTCGGGGTCGCTTGATTGTCGACATGGACGATTATCCTGAAGCGAAACTCGGAGGCCGTTGGCGTCGTGGTCGCGAGACTTCCCGCCGCCTCGCTCACGGCGTTGACCGTCACCGTGCCCACCCAGAGACCCGCCATCGTGATATTTTTTTGGGCGCTCACCGGGATTCGGAACAACTGTCCCTCGCCGTCCGACACATCGAGCACGCTCTCGAACACGGCGTCCTGCGAGGGTGGCACGTTCATCTTGGCGCGAAGCACGGCAAACTCGACCCCCAGCGTGCTGTTCGGATCGACCGTGACCTCGAGCGGCTCCTCGAGGGGTTCCCACGAAAATATCCGGCGGAAACCGAGCTTGACGTCCCCGGCCAGCGGCGGCACGTCGCCCGAGTCCGCGCCCGTGGATGGCCGGTCTGCGGGACGGGTGGACGGGCGGATCGTAAAGGTGACGGTCTTGGGTTGGTCCGTGCTGTTCGTGAGCTTGAGCATCTGCTCCTCGACGATGTGCCCGTAATCGAGACCGCGCCCGATCTGCAGGTCTACGCCGAGCGGCCCGCCGTAACTCGACTGGCCTTCGCAGTACACCCAGTACGCGGCGCCGCGCCGCATTGGTTCGGACGCGGGGTTTACTATTTTGACCCATTCGCCCACGGCATTGAGGGTGTACATGTCCTTGCCGGCGTGCGCGGACGACGGCGCGAAGTAGTCGGCAAACGTCGTTGCATTTTGCGAATCGAGATGAAATCCCACGAGGTTGAAGGAATTCGACAGCCACACCGGCTCGCGCAGCATCAATTGTCCCTCGAGGGTGATGGTGACGGGTTGGTCGCCGTCCATTTCGACCAAGTACGCCTTGCCCCCTTGGATGGCGAACAGGTTTGTGAGGAAGCCGTTCGGGCTGCTGGCAGGATAAAAGGTAAGCCACTCGGGTTGCTCGGGAACGAGCGTGTTCGGGTCGCGCACGTATTGGACGGAGGAAAACCTCTCATTCCATGCCCAGACGCTCTTGACGGGAACGCCGCTGAAAACCGACTCCGTGCGGTTGTTCTCGGGTTGCAGCTCGACAAACACGGCGTTCCAACCCGGGTTCAACGTTATTTCCTGCGTCGACCAAGTGGCATACGCCGGCCAGCTGGCCAACAACACCGATGACAGCGCGACCAGTAGCGCCTTCTCCCTGAAGCTCGTCATTTCGTGTTCTCCAAGCGCTTGGCGACCGCCGCATCGCCCCAAAATACCAAAAAAATAGACACCACTAAGGCTTATCGTGTGTGCAACCCCATCAAGACTCGTCGAACCGGCGGCAATCCCAAAATTGCCCGGCTCCCGTAGCGACGGTCGAACACGGCGAGCATCACATACGCGAGGAACATTGTCAAGAGGTCTCCGATTCGCCCGGTGCGACCCGCTGATGAAGGTTCGCCGATTGCCGCCCAGCTACACCCCTCACCCTCACCCTCGCCTTCTCCTTCTCCTTCTCCTTCGCCTTCCCCCTCGCCCTCGCCCTCACCCTCACCTTCACCCTCGCCCTCACCTTCACCCTCGCCCTCGCCTTCACCCTCGCCCTCGCCTTCACCCTCGCCTTCACCCTCGCCCTCGCCTTCACCCTCGCCCTCGCCTTCTCCCTCGCCTTCTCCCTCGCCTTCTCCCTCGCCTTCTCCCTCGCCCTCGCCTTCTCCCTCGCCTTCGCCCTCGCCCTCGCCTTCACCTTCACCCTCACCCTCACCTTCGCCCTCGCCCTCGCCTTCGCCAGACAAAGCGATCGCCACGAATTCGATGCCGTCGATTCCTACTTCAAGGTTCGCGAAACTCTCGACATCGGGAGCAAACTCGGTACCCGGCTCGAATGCTGAGAGTTCGCCGGACCAGCCGCTCGGTACCGGTACGGAAAATGCCCCGCTTAGGTTTGTGGTGTCAACGCCACCGCCATTACTGGCCGAAATGAAAGCGTCGGCAACTGGGCTGCCATCCTCGTTGACGGCGGCACCCCGCAAATATATAGGCGCGAGTGCGGCCCCGACTGCAATTCCCACGGACTTGAACGACTCGAGTCCGGAGTGATCCTCCAGCCGGAGCGTGACTATGTATCCCCTTTCCTCCGGGAACGAGAATCTCTCGACGGGCAATTCGGCCTCGGCAGCCTGTCCGTCGACGGCATCGAAGTCCCAAGAAAAACCGGCGATGAGCCACTCGTCGGAACTCGATGTCGCATCGAAGACGACGGCCTCGTCAACCGCTACCGCAGGAGGATCGGGAAGGGTCAAAATTACGGCGGCCGGAAGTCGAAGGTCACGGGTCCCGCCGGATCCCCCGTCCGCTCCGATGTCGTTTGGAGACCCATCGAGATCGAGAAAGTTTGGCGACGGATCGCCTGCGTCCCGCGAGGGCGAAGCGCGATCCAAGTGAAAATTCGAGGCACCGACATCGAGAAACAGGGGATCCGCGCTGAAATCGCTGGGAAACGCCCCATCGCCTTCAAACGAAAAGTCCACGGCATTGTCAAAGTACTGGTTGTATCCCCCGTCGGACACTGCCCCGGCATCGCCCCGCGCCCCTGCGCCGTTTGAGACGAAGAGATTGTTCGATAGCATTCCGACGACCGCGCCCGTTTGCGCGTCAAGTCCGGCCAGGGTGTTCAGCACGAACGAGTTGTTGGAAATCCTCACCGACGTCCCGGCATCGAGGGTCACGCCTTCGTCGTTCGCAAGAAGCACGCAATTCGTAATCGTGACGGGGAATTCCAAGGCAACGACCCGGATTCCGTCGCCTGCGGGCGATGTGATGGTAAAACCGCTCGCCTCGGACCCATCGCCGGCTTCCAACGACGATGACGCGCCTGCCGCGCCCGAGAGGCGGGTATGAAAGGCCCCGTCGCGGCCCACCAACCGCGTAAACGGCTTGAGTGCCACGGCCTCGGGATAGTCGCCCGGAAGTACCACGATGACGTCGCCGGCGACCGCATCGGTAACGGCAATAGCATCATTGACGCTCTGAAACGGAAGTTCGATGCTCCCATTTCCCCCTTCACCGGTCGCCGCATCGACGTAAAACGTTTCATACGCCGTGACCGGGGAAACCTATGTGACTAAATCGGGGGTGCGTTCCGCGCGAGAAGGGCCGCCTGAATACTTGAACAAAACCTGCCCCGATATCCGTTGCTCGCGTACCGTGCCGGGCGGAACGAGCAGGCGATAACGAAACACCACCGGAAACGCGGGTATCGCCAACCAGCCGAACTCAAGGAGTCCCTCGGTGCCGGGCGACACGGTGGCCAGGGGAACGTTGCCGTCGACGAGCCCAACAAAACTCCAACCCTCGGGCAACGTCTCCTCGAGCCCAAGTAGCGTCACCTGTTCCTGACCTGACTTCGCAATACTGACATTGATATCCAGCATTTCACCGGGAACATACGCCCCTGGACCGCCCACGGTTCGACCCAGCGCCAAGGTTACCGACTTATTGTAAGGCGGAGATGAGCGAAGGCGCCGCGCCAGAATCCGATCGTCTTCCTGGGAGGGAATTGGTCGGCGGCCAAGTGGGCCGATTTCGGATGGAGTAGTCCATTTGCCGGCCACCAAGCTTGGGTCGCCAAATCCAGGACAGGCAAACAAGAGAAAGACTACGAATCCACGCTGCAGCACAACGAACCTCCCCGCAGCCTAGGACCACCCTCCCCAAGGAGGCCGAGTCGATCACAAAGGATATGCTCGGGCCAGCCGCTGCGTCACACGATGTGTCGGCAACCTATCACCGTACGCCCGGAATGTCAACGGTAAATCTCGCGTGGCTTTGATCGGCATGGCAAAGCAGGGAGAGCTACATAGTTTCCTCTGGCGCGTGGCGCCGCTGTCCCGGCGCGCCGGGGAATCTTCGCGAGGACCCTTGCCAGATTTCCATGAGTTGCGTTTGCGACGCAGTTGTGCCGCAACGTTCCGGCAGGCGCCGCGTTCTCCGGCCGGTTGATTCTCGCGGCCCGTAGTGGAAGAATGCCCCTTGGCCCAACGTGCGCCAAGGGGCTGGCCCCGAATCTTGAGGAAAATCACATGTACACCGCCGAGACCGAACGCAAATATAAGAAGGCAGGGGTCTATCTCAAGGCGCAAAAGCACGACGAGGCAATCGTGCTGCTAGACGAGATCGAGACGGACCTTCCGTTGGGGCCTGGCACGGCGTTTTTGCGGGCGCAGAACCTGGCCCTGCTCGGGCGTACAGTCGAGGCCATCGAACACGCCACGGTCGCCTCGGCGCGCCTCAAGGCGATGCGCGCGGCGCATGACGCCATGACGGCCTATCTCGCCAAGGACCAGGCCTTCGACCTGATGAAGGTCATCGACGACCAAGAGGCGAAGATCGCCGAGCTGGTCGCGGTGTGGACCGCCCCGCCCGCCGAGTCCGCGGACGAACCCGCCAAGACCGCGACTACCACGGCAAAGACCCCGTCAAAGCCGTCGTCTCCCCCGGCCCCCGCGGTAAAGCCTGCGGCCTCGGCGCCGTCCACGGAGCTGCCGGCCGATCTGCGCAAGTTGATGGACGATCTCCGTGCCCGGGAATTGGCGGTGCAATCCGCCGAACAACGCATATCGGCCCGCGAGGGCGAACTGGGCGACCGGGAGAGCGCGCTCGACGTGCTCCGCCGCGAGGCCGCCCAGGGGGCCGAGACCCAAAAGACACTGGCGGCCGAGATTGAGAAACTGCGCGGCAGCGGTTCCCAGGGCGCCGCCGAGCTCGACCGTGCGCGCGCCGAGATGGAGAAGCTCCAGCGGTCCCTAGCGGCGCAGCAGGCGAGCGTCCGCGAGGCCGAACAAAGCTCCACAAAACAAGACGAGGCGATGCGGGCCATGCAGGCCGAGCTCGAGAGAACGCGCAAGGAGGCGAGGGACACCGCCGACTCGGAACAGAAAGTGCTCCAGGAACTCGAGCGTCTCCGGAAGATCGAGGAACAGAAGAACGCGGAAATACACGGCACCCGCACCGAGATGGACACGCTCCGCGCCGCCCTCGAGGAACGCGAGCGCAAGATTCAATCCGTCGAGCAATCCGAGCGCGAGCGCGAGCAAGCAATGAAACAGATGCAGGACAACCTGCAAAAAATCCAGCACGAGGCCAGCCGCTCGGCCGACTCGGAGAAGTCCCTCGTCGCCGAGATGGAGCGGCTCCGCGAGATCGAGCTGGGCCGCACCGAGGAACTGGCCGGGGCCCGCGCCGAGATGGACCGCCTCAACACCGACCTCGAGGAACGCGAGCGCATCATCAAGGCGGCGCAACAAGGCGAGGCCGAGCGCGAGGCCTCCCTCAAGGCCATGCAGGGCCAACTCCAGTCGCTCCAGCAGGAAGCCGGGAAGTCCGCCGAATCCGAGCGCGCGCTCGCCGCCGAGATGGAAAGACTTCGCGCCCAGGAAAACCAGCGCAACGACGAACTCGCCAAGGCCCGTGCCGAGATGGACCGCCTCAACAAGGACCTCGTCGAGCGCGAACAGGTCATCGAGGCGGCCCAGCAAAGCGAGGCCGAGCGCGAGGCCTCCCTCAAGGCCATGCAAGGCCAGCTTCAATCGTTGCAGCAAGAGGCAGGGAAGTCCGCCGAATCCGAGCGCGCGCTCGCCGCCGAGATGGAAAAACTCCGCGCCCAGGAAAACCAGCGCAACGACGAATTGGCCAAGGCCCGTGCCGAAATGGACCGCCTCAACAAGGACCTCGTCGAGCGCGAACAGGTCATCAAGGCGGCCCAGCAAAGCGAGGCCGAGCGCGAGGCCTCCCTCAAGACCCTCGAGGGACAACTCCTGTCGCTCCGGCAGGAAGCGGGAAAATCCGCTGAGTCCGAACGCAGCCTCGCCGCCGAGATCGAGCGCTTGCGCGAGACCGAGCGGGCCAAGACGGAGGAACTCGAGTCCGCGAGGCGGGCCTTGGGCGATCTCAAGGGGAGCCTCGATGAACGGGAAAGTGCGATTCGCGCGGCCGAGGCAGGCACGCGCGAGCGCGAGGCGCAGATTCGCGCGTTGCAAACCAACCTCGAGTCCCTCGCCGGCGAGGCCAAGGAATCGACCGAGGAAGGCCGCGCCCTCAAGACGGAACTGGAACGGTTGCGTCTCGCACAGGACGAAGGCGCGGGCGAACTCGACGCCGCCAAGGGCGAACTCGAGCGCATGCAGGCCGCGTTGCACGACCGCGAACGGTCCGTGGCCGACGCCGAGAAGGGCCGCGCCGACCGCGAGACGGCTGTCGGGGGGCTACAGTCCGAGCTCGAGTCACTCCGCGCCGAGGCCGAGGGGAAGGCCCAGTCCGAGGCCGCGCTCCACGGCGAAATGGAACGCGTGCGCGCCGCCAGCCAGGAGGCCCTCGAGCGGGCCCAGGCCGAGAAGGAGGCCCTCGAGAAACAACTCAGGGATCGCGAGGCCGCCATGCGCCAGGCGGAGTCCGGCAGCGCCGAGCGCGAGGCCGAGATCGCCGCCATGCAGCAACACCTCGAGAAGGTCCATCTCGAGGCCGATGAAAAGGCCCGGTCCGAGCGGGCGTTGCACGAGGAGATGGAGCGCATGCGCGCGGCCAGCCAGGAGGCCGTCGAGCGCGCCCTGGCCGAGAAGGAGACCCTCGAGAAACAACTCAGGGATGGCGAGGCCGCCATGCGCCAGGTCGAGTCCGGCGGCGCCGAGCGCGAGGCCGAAATCGCGGCCATGCTACAGCACCTCGAAAGGGTCCGCCTCGAGGCCGAGGAAAAAGCCCGATCCGAGCGCGCCCTGCAGGACGAAATGGAGCGCATGCGCGCCGCCAGCGAGGAAGCCGTCGAGCGCGCCCGTGTCGAGAAGGAAGAGCTTCTTCGGCAGCTTCAGGCCCGCGAGGCCGCGATGAAGAACACCGAGTCCGGCAGCGAGGAGCGCGAGGCCGAGATCGACGCGATGCAGCAACACCTCGAGGGCATGCGGATGGAGGCCCAGAAAAAGGCCGAGTCCGAGCGCGCGTTGATGGAGGAGATGCAGCGCATGCGCGCTACCAGCGAGATCGAGGTCGAGCGCGCCAGGAAGGAGAAGGAAGACCTCGGCCGGCAATTGGCCGAGCACGAGGCCGCCGTCGAGAACGCCCGCAAGAGCAGCACCCTGCGCGAGGTCGAAATCGCCGCGATGCAGCGCAACCTCGAAGTCATGAGGACCGAGGCCCAGGCAAAGGCCGAATCCGAGAAGACAATGCTCGAGGAAGTCGAGCGCGTGCGCAAGGCCCGCGAGGAAGAGGTCGAGCGCGCCCGCGCGGAAATGGAGAAGCTCGCCCGCGAAATCGAGGAGAAAAACCGGGCGGTCCGCGAGGCCGAACAGGGGGCCAAGAGCCGCGAGGCGGAATTGCAGGCCCTCCAGGCAAACCTGCAGTCCCTCGAGGGCAAGACCGCCGAGGCCGTCGAGAAAGAAAAGGCCCTCATGGCCGAGCTCGAGCGCACCAAGGAGGCCGAGAGCAGCAAGTCGGAGGCCCTGGACGAGGCGCAGCAGGAACTCGAGGCCCTGAAGAAGGCCTTGAACGACCGAGAGAGCGCGATGCTCAACGCGGCGCAGGCGGGCGCCGATCGCGAGGACCGCATGCTCATGCTGAGCCAGGAGCTCGAGGCCCTGCACAGCGACTCCGTGGACACCACGGAGGCCGAGAAGCTGCTCGTCGGCCAGATGGAAGAGTTGCGCGCCCAGCAAGACGCCAACGACCGCGAGCTGCTGCGTGCGCGGCAGGAGGCCGAGGCCCTGCGTGCGGCGCTCGCGAAACGCAGCACGGGCATGGCGAGTCTCGAGAAGCAGGCCAAGGGCGAGACGGCTATCATCAGCACGAAATCGATCCCCGCCATCGCCTTCGTGATCGGCGCCATCGCGCTTGTCGCGCTGGGGGCTTTCGCCACGCAGCTATACATGAAGAGCAAGGCCCCGATGCGCGAGGACCTCGCCGGCAAGGCATTCGAGGACACACTCCAGCCCCCGCCACCGCCGCCCGGGACGGAGACAGGACCCAGGGAACCGGTCGACGAGCCGGTCCCGGTCTTCGATCCGGCGCAAATTCCCGCCGCACGGACGATCGCCTTTCCCGAGGGCCCCTCGGTCGGGGTAATCTTCGTTCGCCCCTGGGATTCGGCCCCCGATGCCTGGGAACAAGTCGGCGACGCGAAAGGGCCCTACGAGCGGCGCGAGGGGCAGTACGTCAAACTATCGATGCTGGGCAACACGGTGGAACGCCATGCCGCGCTCGAGGCCTTGCAGCATGACGACCTGTATGCGCTCGAACTTATGGACACGGCCGTGTCGAACGAACATCTCGCCTCGCTCCGAAAGCTTACCTCGCTCCAAGACCTCGGTATCATGGCTGCGGCGAGCGTCACCGGGGAGGGGTTCGCGTTCCTGTCGCGGCTCGCTCATCTCAAGTCGCTCAGCTTGGTCGGGACGACGGTGGACAAGAAGGCAGCGGAGTACATCGGCACCGTTACCGCGCTCGAGTATCTCGACCTGCGCGATTCGGGCATCCAAAATTCCGACGTGCCCCCCTTGCAAGCCTTGACAAAGCTCAAGCGGTTGCAGTTGGACGAGAACACGATCACGGACCTCGGGATCAGCATTGTCCGCCAGGCCTTGCCGGATGCCGAGATAACGCCCAAGTCTTCCCTGTAAGGGCGGGATAATTCCCCACCCGCTTGACATTGTTATTAGATTATTAGTATAATCTAATCCGTGATCTAAAGGAAGTTCGCAGGCCCCGAACGGAGGTGTCCGCATGCCCGCCCCATCAGATTCGCCTACTCAATGGAAACAAACCGCCTGCATCCTATGCAGCGTCAACTGCGGTATCGAGGCACTCGTCGAGAACGGCAAGCTGTCCAAGATCAAGGGCGACAAGGCGCATCCGGTTTCGGAAGGGTATACCTGCCAGAAGGCGCAGCGGCTCGACTTCTACCAGAACGACAAACACCGCCTTCACACGCCACTTCGCCGTAGGCCGGACGGTTCGTTTGAGGAAATATCGTGGGACACGGCGATCGGGGAGATTGCCGCCAGGCTGAAGACGATTCGCGACACCCACGGCGGCCATGCGCTTGCCTATTTTGGCGGCGGCGGCCAGGGCAACCATCTTGGCGGCGTTTACGGCACCGCGTTCCGCGCCGCCCTTGGGACCCGGTACATATACACGTCTCTGGCGCAGGAAAAGACGGGCGGATTCTGGGTCGACGGGAAACTCTTCGGCAAACAGAACTGCCATCCGACCGAAGACGCGCACAATGCCGATTTTCTCTTGATCATCGGCGCAAACCCCTGGCAATCCCACGGAATGGCCCAGGCGCGGACATTGATTCAGGATTTCGCGAACGACCCCGCGAAGACCTTGGTCGTCGTCGACCCACGAAGGACCGAGACAGCCGAGAAGGCGGATGTGTTTCTCCAAGTCCGGCCCGGCGGCGACGCCCACCTCATGCTGGCCATGCTGGGCACGATCGCACAGGAGGGCCTCGAGAACAAGGACTTCATCGCGAAATGGACGGTCGGGTTTGACGAGTTGCGCCCGCTACTGCAAGCGATCCCCGTGGATGAGTACGCGCGCGAAGCGGGACTCGATCCAGAAAGTGTCCGTCAGCTCGCGCGCGTCTACGCCCGCGCGAAGGCCGCCTGCATCCGGACCGATCTCGGACTCGAGCATACGCCCCACAGCACATTGAATAACTACCTCTCACGGCTGTTGTACTTGGTCACCGGACACTTCGGCAAGAAGGGAACAAACGTGTTCCACACGGCCTTCTTGCCCCTTATCGGTCATTCGGACGATCCGGAGAAGGGCGGCCTCACGACCCGCGTGACCGGGATGCGCGAAATCGGCCGCCTCTTCCCGCCAAACGTGTTGCCGCTCGAAATCGACACCGATCACCCGGAGCGGGTCCGCGGGCTCATCGTCGACAGCGGGAATCCCGTCCTGACGGGCGCGGATTCGCATGCGTACCGGAAAGCCTTCGCGAAGCTCGAATGCCTCGTGGTCATCGACGTCGCCCTCACCGAGACGGCCCGCATGGCGCACTACGTATTGCCCGCCAGTTCGCAGTTCGAGAAATACGAGGCCACCGGGTTCAATTTCCATTTCCCAAAAAACTTCTTCCACCTGCGCAAGCCGATCGTCGATCCCTTGCCCGGCACGCTGCCCGAGCCGGAAATCTATCGCCGGCTCACGGTCGCCCTCGGGGCGCTCCCGGAAGGCTTTCCGGTCCTCGAGACCATCGCGCGGATCGATCGAAAATTCCCCAGGCTGCGCCTGTTTCCGATCGCCCTCGCGTGGACCTTCAAGCGCAAACCCAAGCTCCAGAAACTCGGCGCCCTTGTGCTCTACTCGACCCTCGGCAAGGCCCTGCCTAACGGCGCCCAAGCTGCCGCCGTCCTCTGGACAACCAGCCATATGTACGCCGGACGCTATGCGCGAGAGATCGAGCGGGCTGGCATCGCCGACGAGGGAGCGGGCCTCGGCGAGGCCCTGTTCAACCGGATATTGACCAGCGACACCGCCCTCATCATCAGCGAGCACGAATATGAGGACACGGCGAAATTCATCAAGCATCGCGACGGCAAGATTCATCTGGCCATTTCCGAGATGACCCGCGAGGTCGCGGAACTTGAGCCCGAGCATCTCGATTCGCGCTACCCGATGATTCTCCAAGCGGGCGAACGCCGCGCGTACAACGCGAACCAGATTTTCCGCAGCGGGGCCTGGCGAAAGAAGGACGCCGACGGCGCCCTCAAGATACACCCCGAGGATGCGCTCGAGTTGGGCCTGGCCGACGGCGACTGGGCGAAGGTCGAGTCGCCGCGGGGCGCGGTCGAGGCGCGGGTCAGCGTGACCGACGAGGTCCGCCGGGGCATGGTGTCGTTGCCGCACGGCTACGGCATGCTCGAGCGCGACGCCGCCGATCCCTCGCGCGTCACCCAGCTCGGGCCGAACATCAACGACTTGACCGACTCGCACCATTGCGACGCGATTGCGAAAACGCCGTTCCACAAATACGTCCCCGTCAGGGTCACGGCCCTTGTGCCGGCCCCCGCGATGGCGAAGTGATCCGGCCATGACGAAGTACAAGACCGGACACAAGGACGAGACCCGCCGCCGCATCGTGAAGACGGCCTCGCGGATGTTTCGCGAGAAGGGCGTCGAATCGACAACCCTGCCCGATGTCATGAGCGCGGCGGGCTTGACCGTCGGCGGGTTCTACAAACACTTCGAGTCCAAGGACGCCCTTTTCTCCGAGGCCCTGGCCGAGGCCCTCTCGGGAACATCGAAATTACTCGCCTTGATCGATCCCGAGACGACCGGCGATGCATGGCAAGCCGCCGCCTCGAGCCTCTACCTCACCGAGGCCCACCGCGACAATCGCGCCGCCGGATGCGCCATGGCCGCCCTCTCGGGAGACTTGGCCCGCGCCGACCAGGGCGTGCGCCAGACCTTCGAGGAAGGACTGTTAAACTTGATCCGGGCCTTCGAGACGCGCATGGAAGGCGACGTCGAATCGCGCCGCGCTGAGACTTGGCGGTTCCTGTCGCTGATGCTTGGGGGGTTGATTTTGTCGCGTGCCGTGGCCGATGCCGAGACCTCCTCCGAAATTCTCGCGGCCTGCCGCGGCGCGTTCACCGGGGAGAGCGCCCCATGAAACTCCGAATCCAAGGGAACGCCCTTCGCCTGCGCCTGAAGCGGCCCGAGGTCGAACAACTCGCGGCGGGCGTCGCCCTCGAGGACCGAATCGTCTTCGGCCCGGGAAGCGCAAGCATTTTTTCGTACGTGCTGAAGTCCGCGCCCGTCAACACGATCTCCGTCGTCTACACCCCAGGCAAAATCACAGTTTTGTTGCCCGACGCGAACGCCCGCACATGGAACGCCTCCGACCGCGTGGGCTTCGAGGCGGATGTGCCCGCTGGCGACGGGGCATCCGTTCACGTCTCGATCGAGAAAGACTTCAAATGCATCGACGGCGACTCCTCCGAGGACCAGCGCGACGCCTACCCCAACCCCAACGAAAACGCCGCCTGCTAAACGTCAATTGTGGTGCGGGCTTCCAGCCTGCACGAGCGATCCTGTGGTGTATTCCAGATGTCTCCATCCGGTATGATTCGCGCGCTCAGGGCATGCCCGCCCTTAAAGGAGCCCTCGCGCCATGGTTGACCCAGAATTGTTAAAAATCCTCGTCTGTCCAGAGAATAAGACCCCCGTCCAACTCGTCGACCAAGACGTCATCGATCTCGCCAACGGGGCCATCCAGAAGGGTGCGCTGAAAAATCGCGTCGGCCAGGTCGTCAAGGAGGCCATCGACTTCGGTCTCCTGCGCGAGGACAAAAAGTACCTGTACCCCGTCCGCGACGACATCCCCATCATGCTCATCGACGAGGCAATTCCGTACGAGCAATTGAGTTAGGCTGCGCCGCCACGGTATCGAATCTCGCGATGGACGCGGGAAGTTATTCAATGCATGGCGTCGACTTCAGCGGAAACGCTAGTCGTGCCATACAGTGAGGCGCTGAGGTGCCCGGCAATTCTTAACGGGCTCGCCGACGCAACTGATCGAGGATAACGGCCCCCACGATCACGAGCCCGGTGATGAGGCGCTTCACCGGTTCTTGCGCGCCGGACTGGGCGAGGCCACTTCCGAGAACGGCGATCAGGACGACCCCTATCCCCGACCGGATGACCGAGCCCCGTCCCCCCGCGAGGCTCGTGCCGCCGATGACCACGGCCGCAATGGCGCGCAACTCGAGCCCCACGCCGGCGTTCGGGTCGGCCGCCGAGAGCCTCGCCGTGTGCAGGATCGCGCCAAGCCCCGCGAGCAGTCCCGCGGTCGCGAAGACGATCCATCGAATGCGCCGAACGGGGATGCCCGACAGGCGTGCGGCCTCCTCGTTCTGGCCCATCGCGAAAAGCCTCCGTCCGAATGGGGTCGCCGTCAGGACGACGTGAGCGGCCAGCAATACCGCCGCCGCGACAATGGCCGGCGCCGATATCCCGAGGAATAGCTCCTCCGCAATCCATTCGACGCGCTCGCCGAGATACTGCGTCTGCGAGTCCGTCACCAGGAAGGTCGCGCCCCGTGCCGCCTCGAGCATCCCCAGGGTCACGACAAACGACGGGACCCTCATGTACGAGACGATGGATGCGTTCGCGGCACCGCACGCGAATCCGGTGAACAGGCACGCCGCCGCCGCCACGGGAAACGAAGCCCCGTCCCGGGCCAATACCACGCCGAACACTGCCGCCGACAATGCCAGCACAGAGCCGACGGAAAGATCGATCCCGCCCGAGATCAACACGAGCGTCATCCCGGCCGCGATCGCCAAGTCCGCGGGGACCTGGTTCGCGATCGTCTTGAAGTTGACCGGCGAAAGGAAATTCTCCGTCGTCAGCGAAAAATAGAGGATCAGGCCGCCCAGTGCCGCGGCAAGGCCCACATAGTCCGCCCATGCGGCGAACGAACGGGAAGTCTTCATGCGCGAAACGGATTATTGCGAAGCGGCGGCACCCGGAATTCCCTTTGCCACCAGCCCCACCGGCGTCTGCCGATCTTCGGGCGCGGATTTGTTCTCGAGGATATCGAGCGCATACTCAATGCCATAAACCGCCAGTTTCTCCCCCTGCTGATCGACGGTGCAAAGAATCTCCCCGGACTCCACGAGCGCGGCGACTGCGCCGATGTTATCGTATCCGGTGACGAGGACCTTGCCGGATTTCCCCGCGTCGCGCACTGCGGCATGCGCGCCCAGCGCCATGCTGTCGTTCGCGCAGAGAATCGCCCGGATCTCGGGATGCTCGTTCAGGATGCCCGCCGCAATCTCGCTTGCCTTGGCCATTTCCCAATTGGCGCTTTGCGAGGTCACGATAGTCAGGCCGGCGGCCTTCAGCCCCTCGTCCAGGCCCAGCTTGCGTTGCTGCCCGTTGAACGCGCTCGGAATCCCCTCGATAATCGCCACCGCGTCACCCGGCTGCAATTTCGTCCCGACGTAATCCGCAGCGAGCCGCGCGCCGGCGCGATTGTCGGGACCCACGAACGGAATCCGCAGGTTCCGCTCCGAAAGCACCGCGGGATCGAGCTTGTTGTCGATGTTCACCACCACGATCCCTTCCTTCATCGCGCGATCCAGGACGCCGGCAAGCGCCTTCGAATCCGCCGGCGCAATGACGATCGCGTCGACCCCCTGCGCCACCATCTGCTCGACAAGCGAGATTTGGCCCGACACGTCCTCTTCGTTCGGGATTCCGTTGGCCATCAGATCGAAGCGGTCTCCCTCGGCGGCCTGGAATTCCCGCGCCCCCTGTTCCATTGTCTTGAAAAACTCGTTGGCCAGTGACTTCATGATAAGCGCGATATGGGGCCGCGCCTCCGCCGAGTCGGGGCCCGCCCCAGGCGTCGCCCCTTCCTTCGGACTACATCCGGTCATGCCTGCCGCCGCCAACAATCCAAGACTGAGTAAACGAAACGATCTCATGACAAGAACCCCTCCCACAGGACGCTGGACAAGCCGAAACGAAATTAAGGGGGACGCAGGATAACGCATCGCGAAGCCGCGCGGGGCAACGATGTGGAGCACGCGATCTCCGAACCCGCACAATGCAAAAAGTCGGCGAGCTGGATGGTCGGGGTGGTGGGATTCGAACCCACGGCCTCGTGCTCCCAAAGCCGGGAGCAAACCACTGCCACAAACTGAAGCTAACCGCAGGCTAATGCCAAACCAATGACTTACGTTGGACTATAAACTGCCAGAAGGCGTCGTGGAAAGTCAAGCATTGTCGAGCTGATGTTATACCTTTTGTGATCCCACGCCGCGCCTTGATGCCGAAACACGAACCGTGGATCGCGCAATTCTCGATTCTTTGATGGTAGTGTAAAAATGTTTCTGTAAATAGGGCTGGTCAAAAAGGCCATCGTTTGCTCTGATCTTGGTGATTGCGAAACAGCCATGCTCAGAAAGGAGCAAACGATGACCAAGGTCAATAATGGTGGGTATCTGGCCGAGATTCAAGAACAGATGGAGGGCGACGTGTTCAAGGCGATGATCGAGGTGATGTC
>CANKTP010000073.1 GCA_947486375.1 Candidatus Hydrogenedentota bacterium
ATGTCCGTCGAGCTAGGCAATGAGAATCCCGGCCTCAAGAAACAAGACCTCATCTTCTGGATTCTCCAGGCCAGCATCGAGAAGGCCGGCGCCATCATCGGCGACGGGACCCTCGAAATACTCCCGGACTGCTTCGGGTTCCTACGGTCCGGCGATTACTCCTACATGCCGGGCCCGGATGACATCTACGTGTCGCCGTCGCAAATCCGCAAGTTCGCGCTGCGCACGGGCGACACCATCACCGGGCACGTGCGCCCGCCGAAGGAAGGCGAACGCTACTTCGCGCTCCTCAAGGTCGACTCCGTCAACGCCGACAGCCCCCAGGTCGCCCGCGAACGCATCCTCTTCGACAACCTGACGCCGCTGCATCCGGACGAGCGCCTGCGCCTCGAGACCACGCCCAAGGAAGTCGCCATGCGGCTCATGGACCTGATCTCCCCCATCGGCAAGGGACAACGCGGACTGATCGTCGCCGCGCCGTTCACGGGCAAGACCGTCCTGCTCCAAAAGGTCGCCAACAGCATCTCCATCAATCACCCTGAATGCACCGTCATCGTCCTGCTGATCGATGAGCGGCCCGAGGAAGTCACCGACATGCAGCGCAATGTCAAGGGCGAGGTCATCGCGTCGACTTTCGACGAGCCGCCCGAGCGCCATGTGCAGGTCGCCGAGATGGTGCTCGAGAAGGCCCGCCGCCTAGTCGAGCACAAGCGCGACGTGGTCATCCTGCTCGACTCGATCACCCGCCTCGCGCGCGCCTACAACATCATCGTTCCATCGAGCGGAAAAATTCTTTCCGGCGGCGTCGACTCGAACGCGCTGCAACGCCCGAAGCGGTTTTTCGGCGCGGCGCGCAACATCGAGGAAGGCGGAAGCCTGACCATCCTCGCCACGGCGCTTGTCGAGACGGGAAGCCGCATGGACGAAGTCATCTTCGAGGAGTTCAAGGGCACGGGCAACATGGAAGTGCATCTCGACCGCCGCCTGATGGAGAAGCGCATCTTCCCGGCGATCGACATTCACCGGTCCCGCACCCGCAAGGAGGAGCTGCTCATCGAGGACGAGGAACTCCAGCGGATCTGGCTGTTGCACAAGGTGCTGAGCCCGCTCGATGTCGCCGAGGCGACCGACATGCTGGTCAACAAACTCAAGAAGACCGAGAGCAACAAAGACTTCCTGAACATGATGCAGAAGATGTAATCCGGGGCATCGCCGGTATTGCTTCTATTCGTCCCATTGTCCACTACGTCCATTCTGTCCATGCCCGTCCGTGCTTGTCCGTGCTAGTCCAAGTCCCCATTTGAAGGGGGATCAAGGGGGATGTTGGGGCAGGACGGAAACCTAAACTAGTAGTTAACTAGTTATATGCTAACATAAAAGGCCCCGGCGTGACCATCGGTTTTCCCGATATCAAGACCCTCGTCGTGAAGGTGGGGACGACCCTGCTCAGCGGGCCGCAGGGCTTCGACGGGCGCGTGCTCGATGAACGCATCAGGGAGTTGGCGCGCCTCAAGCGCGAGCGCAACCTCAACCTGCTCATCGTGTCCTCCGGCGCGATGGGCTGCGGCATGGACCGTCTCGGGCTCACGCAGCGCCCCACACTCCTGCCGGTGAAGCAGGCGACGGCGGCGGTCGGGCAGTCGCGGCTGATGCACATCTACGAGACGTTGTTCCAGAACTGCGGCGAGGGGCTGCATGCCGCGCAGGTGTTGTTGTCCGCCTCGGATCTAGACTCGCGGACCTCGTACCTCAACATCCGCAACACCATCAACGCGCTCTTCGAGTTCGGCAACGTCGTTCCCATCGTCAACGAGAACGACTCGACGGCGACCCTCGAGTTGCGATTCGGCGACAACGACACCCTCGCGGCCAAGGTGGCCTCGAAGATCGACGCCGATCTCCTGGTCATCCTGAGCAACGTCGACGGGCTGTTCACGGGCAATCCCGATTCGGATCCGGATGCGAAACTGATCGAGCGGGTCGAAAGCATCACCCCCGAGATCGAGGCGCTCGCGGGCGACACCACCGCCGCAACCTCGATCGGCGGGATGCGGACGAAGCTCGAGGCCGCCCGCATTGCCTGCGCCTCGGGCCTGCCCATGGCCATCGCAAACGGGAACCGGCGCAATATCATCGAGGAAGTCCTCGAGGGACGCGCCCCCATGACCGTCTTCGGCGAGGCGCAACAATCGCTGAACCACCGCCGCCGCTGGATCGCGTTCGGAAAGACCACCAAGGGCTCGCTCCGGGTCGACCCCGGCGCGCGCGACGCGCTGCTCAACCGCGGCACCAGCCTCCTCGCGGCGGGCATCGTTGCGGTCGAGGGCGAGTTCGACCTCGGCGAGGCCGTCACCGTCGTCGACGCGGAGGGGAAGCGTATTGCACGCGGACTAGTAAACTATGCGAGTACCGACATCGGCCGCATCAAGGGGCGCAAGACCTCCGAGATCGAGACGATCCTCGGCCACAAGGACTACGACACGGTGATCCACCGGGATAACTTGGTCCTCCTGTGATTCGCGCCGGGAGTGCGCTAAAATACGGAGGGTAGAGTAGACAATCCTGTCTGCTCCCTTGGGTCAATAACGCAGGGTATACATTCGTGTCTGCCCTCGGGAATCCCGCAAATGAACAGACAGGATTGTCTGTTCCACCCTTGGCAAGATCGTCAACCTACTCGGAGTTCCTGGATTGTCCGGGCGACTCGAAGGAACCAGCACCATGGCCGTCGCACCCAGCGCGCTACGGGACGAAATCGAGCTCATAGGCCGCCAGGCCCGCGCGGCATCGCACCGGCTTCGCAGCCTGTCGAGCGCGGTGAAGAACGCGGCGCTTGTCGAGATCGCGAAGCGGCTCCGTGCCGCCAAGGCGGAACTGCAGGCCGCGAACGCGAAGGACCTCGAGGGCGGCCGCGCCAAGGGCCTCTCGAAGCCCATGCTCGAGCGGCTCGAACTCAGCGACCGCCGCATCGACGATATGGCCGGGGGACTCGAAACCGTCGCCGCGTTGCCCGATCCCGTCGGCGAAGTCGTCAGCCAGGTGGTCCGTCCGAACGGCCTGCGCATCGCGCAAATTCGCCAGCCTCTGGGTGTGATCGGCATCATCTACGAAAGCCGCCCGAATGTCACCGCCGATGCGGCGGCGCTGTGCCTAAAGTCGGGCAACGCCTGCGTGTTGCGCGGCGGTTCGGAAGCGCTCCACTCGAACATCGCCATCGCGAACACATTCATCGAGGGCGCGGCGGCGGCGGGCGTGCCGGACCATGCGGTCCAGATTATTCGCACGGCGGACCGCGACGCCGTCGGCGAGATGCTCAAGCTCGACCGCTACATCGACGTCATCGTGCCACGCGGCGGCAAGCCGCTGATCGAGCGCATCTACTCCGAGTCGCGCATCCCCGTCGTGGCCCACCTTGACGGGGTCTGCCACACGTATGTCCATGCCGAGGCGGAGCTGGAGATGGCGAAGACGATTTGTCTCAATGCCAAACTTCAGCGGCCCTCGGTGTGCAACGCGATGGAGACGATGCTGGTCGACGCCGCCGTCGCGAAACCCTTCCTCGACATGATTGCCCCCGCGTTTCGCGAGGGCGGCTGTGAACTGCGCGGTTGCCCCCGCACGTGCGCCCTCATCGAGTGCAATCCTGCGACGGAGGAGGACTGGTACACCGAGTACAACGACAAGATTCTCTCGATCAAGATTGTCGATTCACTCGACGACGCGATCGCCCACATCAATCACTACGGGTCGCACCATTCCGACGCCATCGTCACCGACAGCTACTCCGCGTCCGAACGCTTTCTCGACGAGATCGACAGCGCGACGGTCTACGTGAACGCCTCGACGTACTTTACCGACGGGTTCCAGTTCGGACTGGGCGCCGAGATCGGCATCAGCACGAGCAAGCTCCACTGCCGCGGGCCGATGGCACTCAAGGAGCTGACGTCGTTGAAGTACATCATTCGCGGCAACGGCCAAATCCGTACCTGACGCATGCCCGAGACACCCGTTAGGCTATATACAGATGGAACGCCCGCCCCGAAGCGCATCGGCATTTATGGCGGCACCTTCGATCCGGTCCATAACGCCCACCTGGATATCGCGCGCGCTGCGCTCGAGTCGGCGCATTTGGACAAGGTTTTGTTCGTCGTCGCGGCGCGTCCCCCGCACAAGCGCGACGACACCTACGCGAGCCCGGAGCAACGCCTCGCGATGGTCGAGGCGGCGCTCGAGGGCGAGCCGCGCATGGAGGCCTGCGGCATCGAGCTCGATCGCGACGGGCCATCGTATACCGGCGACACCGTCGTCGAGATTGAACGGATTTGTCCCGGCGCGAAGCTCTTCCTGATAATCGGGATGGACTCGCTCATCGATCTTCCGAATTGGCGAGATCCGGGTCGCATCTTGTCCCGGGCGCATCTGCTGGTCGTTCCGAGGCCGGGCAATGGCCGCGTGATCCCGGAATCGCTGGCGGGCAAGTACGATCTGTTGCCCTTCGACGAGACCGACGTCTCGTCGACGGATATCCGCGGGCGTATCCAGCGCGGCGCATCGTTCGCCGAACTCGTGCCGCCCGCCGTCGAGCGCGTCATCCGGGACGCAGGCATTTACCATGCCCGCGTTTGACACACCCCGCGCGGACGAATTCCTCGCCCTGATCCGCGAACGCCTCCCGGACAAGACGTACAAGCATTGTGTGTCCGTCGCCCGGTTCATGCGGGACCATGCACACGAGGCGGGCATCACGCAAGAACAAGCCGTCACGGCGGGCCTGCTGCACGATTCCTGCAAGGCGATGAACGAGGACGAGCTCCTCGAATTCGCGTTGGAGCTGGGCATGGATACTGTACGCCTCCGCGAAATGACCCACACGATTTGGCACGGGCCGATCTCGGCCCAGGAATGCCGGACGCGGCTGTACATCGCCGACGAAGCCGTGTGCGACGCCATCGAGTGGCACACGACGGGACGACCGGCTTGGACGAATCTGGGGCTCGCGCTGTATCTTGCCGATTACTCCGAGCCACGGCGGAAACATCCCGAGGCCGAACGCGCGCGGGACATCCTCGACACGGAGGGCTTCGCGGCGGCGGTCAAATACGTCGCCAAGGCCAAGACCGATCACGTCGCCCGCAAGCACACCCTCGACCCCGCGACCCTCGAATTCCGCCGCTGGGTCGAGACGGAATGGCCGTGATGCCGCACCAAGACGCCTTCGAGGACCTTGCCCGCTTTTACGACCCCATCATGAGTCAGGTCAATTATGACCGCTGGCTCACGGTGTGTACGGCCCTCGCGGAATTGCAGCCGCGCACGCCGTTTGCGCACGTCGATATCGGCTGCGGCACCTCCGTGCTGATGAAGAAACTGGTCCGGCTCGGCTGGAACACCCGGGGCGTCGATCTATCGTGGGCCATGCTGCTTGCGGGCCGGAAATCGGGGCCGAAACCGGTCGTGGCGTGCGCCGACATGCGGGCGCTGCCGTTTGCCCGCGGCAGCTGCGACTATCTCACCTGCCTGTTCGACAGCGTGAATTTTCTCCTCGATCCCGCCGACCTCGGCCCGACGTTTCGCGAGGCGGGCCGCATCCTCGCCCCGCACGGCATCTACTATTTCGACGTGATCACCTCGCGAATGGTGACCGAGTATTTCGAGGGCCGGAAATGGACGGAGAAGAACGGCCGGTTCTCGACGACGTGGGAGGGGGCCTTCGACCGGAAGACGGGCGTCGCCGAGACGGCCATCCAAGTCAACCGGAACTTCATCAGCGTGGTGCGGGAACGGGTCCATTCGATGGACGAAATTCGCGCGGCGCTGGGCGACGCGGGGCTGACCCTCCTCGGGGCCTTCGACGCCGAGACATGGAAGGTCCCGGTCAAGCGCACCCTGCGCATCGACCTGATCGCCGCCAAGGAACCCGCAGCCGACGTTCGACGGAAGTTCAAGGCCATCGAGGAACAGCTGCGCGAGCGGATGGAATAGCCTTGGAATCTTGCCGAAGGGACCAAAGCGGGCGTTTCTGACGTTTGCCGGGTTGCCGACGCCCATTGAGTCGAACCCGAACTGTCCCGGTTGTGCTATATTCGTGGCGTGCATCGATTGCGGATTTGCCGTGAATTTGGTCCGAATTGGAGCGTCCTAGCGTATGAGATCGTATACCGCCGTCATCGAGCGCTGTCCGAGTACGGGGTTATACGTTGGCCATGTTCCTGGTTTTCCCGGGGCGCACAGCCAGGGCGAAACGCTCGATGAACTAGGGGCCAATTTGAAGGAGGTCATCGAGATGCTTCTCGAGGATGGCGATCCTGTATTTGA
Organism: Candidatus Hydrogenedentota bacterium; assembly: GCA_947486375.1. Classification (GTDB taxonomy): domain Bacteria; phylum Hydrogenedentota; class Hydrogenedentia; order Hydrogenedentales; genus CANKTP01. Next base: position 6,316 of record CANKTP010000073.1, read on the forward strand.
AGCCGAGTTCGCCGGTATCCAGACCATCTCCGTGGACTGAAACATGCCGGATCGACCGGTTTTTAAGCCGGGAGAGGTCGTGGCGATACTCGAACGAATGGGCTTCACCGAGACAAGGCAGCGCGGATCGCACAAGCAATTCCGGCATCCGGACGGCCGTTGCACCACCGTCCCCTTTCATTCGGGGCGGGATATCTCGCCCTCGTTGCTCAGCCAAATCGCGAGGGACATAGGCATGTCCCTTGACGATTTCCTCGCCTACCGATGATGGCGCCCGATTCCCCTCGCGCGAATAGCCGTCCACGACTTCATTCCATCGGATACTTCATTCCCCATTGCCCGCGGATCGCGTCGAGCGTGCCCATGATCGCGAGCGATTCGTCAAGGGGCATGAGGGCGTTTTCGGTGCGTCCCGCGAGGATGTCGTTGGTCACCGCCTCGGCCTCGTAGTTCATCCCGTTTCCCCCGACGGGAATCTCGACGGTCTGGTCGGCCTGATCCGGGCGGGACAGGGTTGCCTTGCTTGGCTTGTAGAAGGGCGGATGGATATGGATCATTCCGTCGCTGCCCATGATGCGGGCCTCGAGCGGGGTGTCGGTGCGGACGGCGCTCGACAGGAGCGCGAGTTCGCCGTTCGCGTATTTGAACGCGATGGCGCATTGTTCGTCGATGCCCTGGGGCGACATCGTGGCGGCGCTGGCGATGGACTCGGGCTGGCGGCCATAGACCATGCTGGCAAAGGATACGGGGTAGATTCCGACATCGAGCAGGCTGCCGCCGGCCAACGCAGGGTCGAGGAGGCGCGAGGTCTCGTCCGCATCCGTCCGGAATCCGAAATCGGCGGAGACCATGCGGACTTCGCCGATGGCCCCGTCGGCCACCCACGCGCGGACTTGGGCCATGATCGGGAAGAACCGGGTCCACATCGCCTCCATGAGAAACAGCCCCTTGCCGCGCGCCAAGGCGACCATCGATTCCGCCTCGCGACGGTTTATCGCGAACGGTTTCTCGCAGAGAACGTGCTTCCCGCGCTCAAGCGCCATGCGTGTGCAGGAAGCGTGCAAGGGATGCGGGGTCGCCACGTAGATGACGTCCACCTCGGTCGACGCGCAGAGGGCCTCGTAGGTCGCATACCGATGAGGTATTCCCAACTCGTCGCTGAACGATTCCGCGGACTCCCTTGTCCGCGATCCCGCTGCCGAGGCCACCGCGCCCTTCGCGTCGCGCAATCCCTCGGCAAAGTTCCGCGCGATTCGCCCCGTGCCCAAAATACCCCATCGAATTGTCCGGCTCATACAGCGCTCCTTGGTGTCGGCGCACTATACCCAATCCAGCGAGTCGCGCCAAAATTTGGCAGTGCGAAAAATTTCCCTTGCAAAAATCCCGGATATCTGTTACGAATTCGTTCAGGCAAAGCGCCGACGAAGGTGTCGCATGGCGGATACCCGGTAGCGGCTGCGTGTCTGGAAAGGAGGTGGTCTGTCTATGCCAAGTCCGGAAAGTACGCCTGACGTCGTAGGGAGGTCCACAGCGGCCTCGATGAAGGCTTTGGAGGGTTCCAAGGCCTAAGTCTGACCCACGATGTCAGGCAATAGCTTCGGACCGAATTTGAGGCCCCTCCCCGAAAGCCCTCTGCACGGGGAGGGGCTTCTTTTTACGCGATTGACGAACACGGATGGACCGCGATGAATATCGAAGGGTTTCGCAAGGCATTCTGGGACCATTTCAAGGGGAAGGAACGCAACGAGCCCGACTTTTCCCACTGGGACCCGATCGTATCGGCCGAGATCGATCTCTGCCCGCAAGTCGAGGGGATGATATCGATCAAGAAACAGCAGTTGCTGAATCTCGCCTTTCGCTTCCTCGACGAGACCGAGGCCTACTTCGAGGTGGGCACCTACCAGGGGAAGAGTCTCCTGTCGGCGATGCTCCACAATCCGCGCCGCCCCGTTTTCGCCTGCGACAACTTTTCCCAATTCGACGTGAATTCATTTCGTATTACCCGCGCCAACCTTGACCGGTACGGCCTTCTCGATCGGGTCGTCTTCTTCGATGCCGATTTCCTCGCCGTCTACGATGCCGCCCACCTACCCGTACCCCTCGGGCTCTATTTCTACGACGGCGCCCACGACGACGCCTCCCAGTATGCGGGCATCAAACTCGTCGAGCCCTTCCTCGCCGACGAGGCCTTGGTGCTGGTTGACGACTGGCGTTTCGCGCCCGATTCCCAATCCCACGCCAAGGCCGCCACCTTGCGCGCCATCGGCGAGTCTGCGCACGACTGGAAACTCCTCTACGAGCTCCCCGCCCGCTTCAACGGCGACCGGGCCATGTGGTGGAACGGAGTCGGGGTCCTGTCCTTCCGCCGGAACAGCGCCGCCATTCAATAGGGCCAGTCGGGGTCCGAGCGTTTCCGAATCGCCGAAAGTACCCAACCCGGCGTGGCCCGGACTCCAGATATTCGACGTCCGCCAATTCTTGCGTATCCGCGTCACACCAAGGATTCATGCTCGTGGAAATCATGGCCCTAAAGAAACAGACCCAACTGCAATGAGACGAACCCAACTGCAAGAGACGAACGCCCCGAAGGGGCAAACTACGTCAGCCCAGGGCAACGCCCTGGGAATCGGATCCCCGCTTGATACGAAGCCCCAACCGGGCGATCTAATCCCTCATCACACGGGACAAATCGCCCGTCCCCCCATTGCCCTGACTTCCTCGCCACACCATGATTCTCGCCCGTCTTGAAGCACACTCACCTCTTACGGACTAAAATAGGCCCAATCGCTTATCATCGTACCGAAAAAAAAAGAGGGCTTGACAGATGCAGCGGTTTATGGCATGATTCGATTCAGGTGAATATAAATTCAGTAATTTCCCGGAAGGAGCGTGAGTCATGGCAGAATCCAAGACCGTCGATTTGAAGAGCAAGGCCCTAGACATTGCCGTGGGGCAACTGGAAAAACAGTTCGGACGCGGGACCCTCGTCCGATTGGGGGACGATTCGTTCCTTGTCCAAGTCCCCGCAATATCCACGGGGAGCCTATCGCTGGATCTTGCGACCGGCGTGGGAGGTCTTCCCCGGGGCCGGGTGGTCGAGATTTTCGGGCCCGAATCCTCCGGTAAGACGACCTTGGCGCTCCACGTCGTCGCGAACGCCCAGAAAGAGGGCGGAATCGCCTGTTATATCGACGCGGAACACGCCCTCGATCCTACCTTTGCCCGGATTATAGGGGTGGACATCGACAACCTACTCGTCTCGCAGCCCGATACGGCCGAACAGGCGCTCGAAATCTGCGAAACCCTCGTCCGCAGCAACGCGGTCGACGTGGTCGTGATCGACTCGGTCGCGGCGCTGGTGCCCAAGGCCGAGGTCGAGGGCGACATGGGCGATTCCCACATGGGCCTGACCGCCCGCCTCATGTCCCAAGCCTTGCGCAAACTGACCGCGTCCATCAGCCGCTCGAACACCCTGGTCATTTTCATCAACCAGATTCGCGACAAGATAGGCGTGATGTTCGGAAGCCCCGAGACCACCACCGGCGGGCGCGCGTTGAAATTCTATTCCAGCATCCGCCTCGATGTCCGCCGGATTGCAACCATCAAGGAAAAAGAAGAAAACGTCGGGAACCGCGTGCGGGTCAAAGTGGTGAAGAACAAGGTCAGCCCTCCTTTCAAGCAGGCCGAATTTGATATCCTATTCACCGAGGGAATCTCCTACGAGGGCGATATCCTCGACATGGCCCTCGCCTCCAAGTTGATCCAGAAAAGCGGGGCATGGTTCTCAATGGACGGCGAGAACCTCGGCCAAGGCCGGGAAAATACCCGTCAGTTTTTGCGCGACAACCCGGACGTTACCCGGTCCTTGCGCGACAAGATGCTCGGGATGAAAGTCGTGACCAGGAGTTCGAATGGCTCAAGCGACGGGGACGGCGGGGCGGGCGACGAGTAATCGCGGCCCCTCGGCCGCACCCAAACATCTTCGATCCGGCAGGAGGGCCCGCCTCGGGCTCCTCCTGCTGTTGCTTTTGACGGTGTTTTTCGCCGCCGGCGCCATCTACGTCAAGTTTCAACTCGAATCGTACCGGGCCGCCCTCGAACAGCGCTTCGCGGATGTGCTCGGCGCGAAGCTATCCATGGGCACCGTCTCGATCAATGGCTTCCGCGGATTGCGCGTGGACCGGGTCCGCATTGACGCCTCCACCAAGGCCGGCCCCGCCGCCGAGATCTCCGTCCCGGTGGCCTTCATCGATATCAACATCAACCAGTTGTTCTACGGGCAGGTGGTGTTGGATCGGATCACGGTCGATAACGCCACCGTGGCCGTCGAACGCCCGCCCGGGGCCGCTTGGTATACGCCGGACGAGTTCAATCTCGATGTGGACTCGCTCCTCGACCCCGAACAGAACCTGCGAATCACCGGAAAATCCTGCACGATTGACGTCCTCAATGTCGTCGGGGATACCCACTTGGACATTGACCGGATCGATTTCGATATCGCCCGCCCAGCCGGCGCGCCGCACCTCACCGCCGGCGTCTCGGGCGATCTTTCCGGCGACGCGGCTAAGCGCGTCAGCGTCGAATTGACCCTCGCCTCACTCGAGGACTTCTTTCTCCAGGTTCACAGCACCCGAATCGCCGCCGACGACGTGAACGTCTTCCTTCCCGCCGAGCACCGATTGGTCGATACCGGACATGCTGAACCCTCCCTGACCCTCACCGGGAGCGTGGACAACGAGTTCATCGTGACACTGCGGTCATCCTTCCAGGGATTGGTCATCCGGGACCAGCCCGACTTTCTCGGCCCGGCGAATGGTTCGCTCATCGCACACGCCACCTACTCCACCGATACCCGCCGCCTCGATATCACCGCCGCGCGCGCCGAGTCCGAGGAACTGGGCGGGACTCTCGACGGCTCGGTGCGCTTCGACAATGAATTTCCCGTGTTCGACCTGCGCCTCAAGGCGGGACGCCTTCCTGTCTCCCAACTCATCAGCCATTTATTCGACGGCCAAGTCGAGGACTATGGGACCGCCGACTTGGTGTTGAACGAACCCCACGAGCTCTTTCTCGCGCTCGAGGGCACCTCCGACGCCCCCTTGCTCCGCGCCAGCCTGACCGCCGGATCCGGGCAATTTTCGTTCGTGCCGTCGGATGCCGACAGCCCCGCAATCGCGCTCGACATGGGAAAAATGGAAGGCGCGTGGGATTCGACGACCGAGGCACTCTCGGGCGAATTCGCGATTCTCGCCGGAACGGTGCAACACGAGGCCACGGGAATTTCCGCCGAGGGGGTTTATGGAAACCTGGTCGTCAAGGACGGAATGCTGACCGTTTCGCCGATGAACGCGCGCGTCACCGGCAACGATTATGTCGGCCAACTGACCTACGATTCCGCCGCCGACACGGGAAAGCTGGTTTTCAGCGGGGTATTGGCCGGCATCGAGGACACCTTCCTGCATGACGCCATCAAGGATACTCATCTCGCGGGGGCCATCCATATCGTCGAATGCGCGGTGGAAAAGCAAGGCGGCCAATATGTCATCGACGCCCGGCTGGACGGTACGCAGGCGAGCGTGGATCACGCCTGGTGGTTCCGCAAACCCCCGGGAATCGGCGTGACGGGCCAAGTACATGCGACGGTCGTCCCGAATCAGTCGGCCACGATCGAGGCCCGGGGATTCGAAGTCGCGTCGTCCATCGTGGACGTCGCGGCCAATTTGCGATACTCCGCCGACCGGAAGCAAAAGTGGTCCGTGACCGACGCCCAGGCAACCTCCAACCGCATCGACATCAACGGCCTCGCCAAGTGCCTGCGCATTCCCTACCGCGTCAACGGCGGCACCGTGACCGAGGCCGCTTTCGAGTTCGCCGCGAAGGGCGACGCGGAGAACACGTGGCGCGAGACGATCCGCGGCCGCGCCGACGAGTTAACGCTCCTGCCCGGCGATCCCGCGGCCGAAATCCCGATTTCATTCAAGGGGCTCGCGGTCGAAACGACCTTGACCCGGGGATCGGTTTCCACGGGCGCCGTCAAACTCCGCGCGACGGAGGCCTCGGTCCCGCCTTTGGACGCCCCATGGTCCGCCGCTTGGGACCGTACCAATCCCTCGGGGGAACAAACGGAGTCGCCCGAGCGCGAGTGGACATTCGACTTGGGCGCGGAGGCCCTCGACTTGCCGCCGTGGAAGGGGCGGGACTTCGTGGCGACGGCCAGCAACGATCCGCTTGTCTTCGCGTTTCATTCCTACGAGGCGAAGGTGGACGAGGGCCGGATCGGCGGCAGCTACACCCTGAACAAGTCCGACAACGTGTTCACGAGCAAGGTGAATTGGACTGGCGTGCCGTCCCACTACATCCTCCGCTATTTGAAGTACACCGACATCCTCTCGGGCACGATGACGGGCGGCGTGACGTACACCATGGACCGCGACGACCGCGGCACGCTCGAGGGCCAGGGCGAGTTCGAAATCGCCGATGGCCAATTCAGCGCGGACTTCATCTATTCGATTCTCGAGGGCCGCATGGGCGACGAGGCGGCCGCCCTTCCGCCCTCGCTACGGTTCTCGAGGGTGTCGGCCACCGGCATCGCGCTCAAGGGAGACCGGGTGGAGACGCCGTCGTTGCTGATTGTTTCCGACGGGGTCAAGTTGAACGGCGACGGGTTCTTTATCCGGGAAGGCGACTTGAACTACACGATCAACGTGGCCGTGGCGCCGGACATGGCCGAGCGCATCCCCGCGCTTCGCGATAATTTCAACATCCAGGGGCTTCGCGTCACGGGCCAGGACCTTCCGCTCTCGTTCAAGATAGACGGGCCGACCTTCAATCCGCAGGGCCGGCTCGAGACCATGCCCGGGGCCAGCGTTACCTTGGTCAGCGGGGCCGCCGGCGTCACGAAGGGCATCATTGACGCGCCGCGGAGAATATTGGTTGACCTGCTCAAGATGGCCGGTGGTATTATAGGGGGCGCCAAGTAGCGCCGTAGTCACGACCGCAAGGGGAAGATCGCCAACCCAATGCAGATCAAGATAAGCCGTAGCGCGCGCGCCTGCAAACGGTGCGGGCGCGTGTTTCGCCACGAAGAACCGACCGCCTCGATCGTGCGGCTCGAATTGGGCCAACTCCTCCGCGAGGACTTTTGCATCCCCTGCCGGGAAACGGGCGCGGCGGCGGGGGCCTATTCCTCGTGGTCGCCCAAGTTTTACGACCCGTCGGTGGCCGATCAGGAACCGGAGGAATCGTTTTCGCCCCTGCGCCGGCTGTTTTACGATTCGGTCGAGGGCGAAGACCGTACCGTGCTCGCGATGGCCTATCTTGCGGGGCAACTTTTGCGGCGGCAGAAGGTGTTCCGGCTCATCAAGGAAACCGAGGACCCCGACGGCGCCATGAATTTGGCCCTGTTTTCCGACCGCATCGGCAACCGACTTATCGAGGTGCGGGATCCAAACCTAAGCCATGCCGAGCTCGAGCAAGGACGCCTGCTGCTCCTGGAATCCCTGAACCGGCTCGAAAATCCGGACGACTCTTCGGCCGGGGACACCGCCCCGGCCATTCCCTCTCCAACCGAATCGAACGAGCATGCCCACGCCGAACCCGAGCCGGTCGAAACCTAAATCGTTTTTCGACCAAGACAAATACACCGCCGAGCTCAGCTCGGGCCAATTGGTATATGGCATCGCCATCTTGTTGTTGTTTGGCGTGGCGTGTTTTGCCTTGGGCGTAGTCGTCGGAAAATTCGAGCCGGCGCCCCGCGGCTCGGTGCCCACCATGGCCGCCGCGCCGGGAAATCGGCCCGCAGGATCGATCTCCGCCGCGGCGTTGCCGGGCGCGAATGGATCGGCCGCGAGCGAGCGCCCGAAGACTTCCGCGTCTCCCAAGTCCGCGGCGTCGCAGCGGCCGGCCGGCGATCCGTGGAAAACATCGCAGTCGCCGGACGCGCAGCGATCGCCCCGGGTGGACACGGCAAAGGCGCCGGAAGCCTCCGCGGCCGACACATCCCATCCCGGCTCCTCGCCGCCGCCGGGGCCGCGGCATGTCGAGAAACTTCCCGTCGCGCCCCAATCCGGCGGCACCGAAACCAAGACCGCCCCCCCGATGCCCCCGGTGACGCTGGATGCGGTCGAACCCGAGGAGACGTCCATGGACACTCCGCCGGTCGAACCGGCACCGGTCGCCGCGCCGGCCGCCGACACTTCGCCGCGTTCCGCCCGGGCCGATGGCCAACGATTTACGCTCCAGATCGCCGCCGTGTCGAGCCGCGTGAACGCGGAAAAGGCGAAGACCGCGTTCGCCTCGAAGTCGCCGCACGCGGCGGAGCTTACGGAATCGGCCAACGGTAAATTGGTCATAATTCGCGTGGGAGATTTCCCCGACAAGGAATCCGCCGAGAAGGCACGCCAGGAATTGATGGCGGCGGGCCTCGCCACGGCGGACAGTTTCGTGACCAAGCGGGACCGCTGACTCTTGGACATCTCGGCAACCGATTGCTCCAGTCGCATATCCCGGGTTCGCCAGTCATGAAAATTTCCGTGGTGGGCCCCGGGGCGATGGGCTGCTTGTTCGCGGCGCGGTTGGCCCTTGCGGGCTTCAAGACCGTCTTGGTCGACTACAATGCCGAGCGCGCGCGGCGTCTGGCCAAATCGGGCCTCACGATCGACGGCGACCCAGAGACTCATACGGGTTCCCCCAGGGTGACCGTGGAAATCCCCCCGCGCCAAGACCTGGTCATATTGCTCGTCAAGGCCTATTCCACGCGGGCGGTGCGTTTGCCCCCCGGCGTGCCGGTATTGACTCTGCAGAACGGCCTGGGCAACGCGGAGACCTTGTGCGAGATGGCCGGAAACAGCCATGTGCTCGCGGGGACCACCTCCGAGGCCTGTACCTACATTTCGGAGGGCCATGTTCGCCATGTGGCGCCGGGGACGACGACGATTGGGTCATGGACCTCTTGCCCTGCCGAGCCGGTCGTCGAGGCCCTCGGCAAGGCCGGCTTCCGGGTGCGGCTCACCAGCTCGCCGGGCAGCGCGATTTGGGAAAAGGCCGCCGCGTCCGCGGGAATCAATCCATTGACCGCCCTCCTTGACGTGACCAACGGCCGCCTTGTGGAAATCCCGGAAGCCCGCCAATTGTTGCGCGACTTGGTGGTCGAGGCGGCCAAGGTCGCGGCGACCGAGGGGTATCGCTTCGACTTCAGCCTGGTGGAACAAGCCGAGGAGATTTGCCGGGCCACGGCCGCAAACGTCTCGTCCATGTTGCAAGACCGCCGGGCGGGCCGCAAGACTGAGATCGAGGCGATCAGCGGCGAAATTATTCGCCGCGCCGAGTTGGCGTCGCTCCCGGTCCCGCGCACGCGGGTGGTGTGGCAATTGCTCAAGAGCATCGAAGAACGCTGATGCGTCACCCCGATCTCGACTATTCCACCCCCAAAGTATTCAGTCTCAAACAGAAGCTAATCCTCCTTTTCCTACCGCCGATCGTGATCGCGTTCTTGCGGCTACTCCTGTCAACGTGCCGCTTCGAGGTCAGGGGACGCGAACACTGGGACCGTGCCTGCAACGACTACCCAAACCTGTGGATGGGAATCTGGCACGAGACCCTCATCGCCTCCGCGTATTTTCATCGCCGCTCGGGATTTCACTCGTTGACCAGTTACAGTTTCGACGGCGAACTCGCCGCGAGGTTTGCCCATCGTCTCGGCATCGAGGCCCTCAGGGGATCCACGTCGAGCGGGGGCGCCGCGGCGCTCATCCAGTTGCTCAAGGCGGCGAAGAAGACTAAGTTGCTTGGGTTCACCCTCGATGGCCCAAGGGGACCGCGCCGCGAAGCCAAGCCAGGAATCGCGCTATTGTCGGCCATGACCCATGCCCCGGTCCTGCCGCAAGCCACGGCGATCGATAGGGCTTGGCGGATGCGCTCGTGGGACCGGCTCGCCATCCCGAAGCCCTTTGCGCGGATCGTCATCGCCTACGGCGAGCCGATTCTTCCTCCGCCCGGGAAGGCCACCGAGGAAGCGCGCGAGGCCTTGCGCGCAGAAATCGAGCGGTCCCTGAACGCGCTTCACCGCGAGATCGAGGGACAGTAGTTCGGGGTCGGGCTACGAAACCTATCGAGAATCCAAGTGACGCCGGCGCAACTGCCCGCAGGCGGCGTCGATGTCCTGTCCGCGCTCCACCCGCAGCGTCGCCTTGATCCCTTCCCGCGCGAGCGCGTCGCGAAACGCCTCGCACACCGGCAGCGGCGGCGGCGTGTACCCCAGGCCCGCGACGGGATTGTACGGGATCAGGTTCACGAAACACTTCGTGTCGCCGACGAGATCGATCAGCTCGCGGATGTCGTTCGTCGTGTCGTTTACCCCCTCGAGCAGCGTCCACTCAAAGGTGACCTGGCGCCCCGTCGATTCGATGTAGGCCTTCACCGATCCCATCAGGCGGTCAAGGTTGTACTTCCGGTTCAGCGGCACGAGTTCGTCGCGAAGCGTATCGTTCGCGGCGTGCAGCGAGACGCTCAAGCGCACCTGCCAATTCTCCTCCGCGAATCGCTCGATGCCCGGCACCTCGCCCGCAGTCGAGACCGTCATCTTCCGCGCCCCGATGCCGAGGCCCTCGGGATCGGAAAGCAAACGGATACTCTCGACCGTCGCGTCGTAATTCCGGAACGGTTCGCCCATTCCCATGAACACGATGTTCGGCGTCCGGTCGCCGAGTTTCTCGCCCGCCAATAAATAGAGCGCCTGCTCGACGATTTCGCCGGGCGACAAATTCCGCGCGAATCCTGACATTCCGGTCGCGCAAAAAGTACATTTCACCGCACACCCCACCTGGGTCGAGATGCACAGGGTGATCCGGTCGCGATCGCGAAGCAACACGGACTCGACCGTTTCCCCGTCGTGGAGTCGCAAGAGCGCCTTTTTCGTCTTCGAGCGGGGCGACTCGGAAATCTCGGCCAGTGTCAGTTTGTTGGCGGAATAGTTCTCCGACAAAGTCTTCCTCAGCCCTTTCGACAAGTCCGTCATCTGGTCGAAGTCGAAGACCTTTTTCTGGTGAATCCAGCGAAATATTTGCCGGCCTTGGAACGGCTTAATCCCCAATTCCTCCGCCATCCTCGCGGGCGCGAGTTCGCTGAGGCTCGGTTGTTGACGGTCGGGTGTCTGTTCCACTAGCGGCTCTCCTTTGCGCCCGCGCCAAGCTGAAGTTCGCGCGCGCGCGCCTCGATATCGAACGCTTCGTCCCCCAGGGGGAGGTTCGGGCGGATATTGCTCATCTCAAATGTCATTCGCGTCGCCTCCGTCGGGAACCACGCATCCACTTTCGACGCGAACCGGATCGACTCCGCGACGACGTAGTCCTGCAAGGTAATCTCGGCGATTACCGCGCCGTCATCGTCAAGGCGCCGATTCTTCACGATGACCCAGGACGGCGCCGCAGGATCCATCTTCGTCACATCGACAATGCGCCGGGGATTTCGCGAGGGACCGATCGCCAGTTTCGCCACATGGCTCTCCGAATCGAACCCCACGACGCGCACCTCCTTGGCCGAGAGCGTCCCCCAATCCTCCGAAAGGAACATCTCGCGGGCAATGTCCGACGGCGACACCGGGAACGGGACACTGGCGAATTCCGCGCCATCGAGGCTGTAGTAATTTTGTTGGCTGTTGGTCGGCACCTCAAGCAGGAACTCTTCGCCCCGGCACCACAGCTTAAATATCGGCACATTCGTGACCCGATGGTTCCCTTGGACATAGACGTCTGCCGGCCGTCGAAACAAGATTCGGCCTTGCCGGAACTTCTGGATCGAGTCCAGCTCGGGTGACTCGAGGGTGAATCGACCCGCGGCCCGAAAACTCCGGATCGCCCCGTCGTTGGCCGCCAAATCCCCAAGTACCTCCGACACGGCTGGGGCATCCGAAGCGATCGCGGCGTGTTCCACCCGGGGCGCAAGTCCGCCGCACGCAGTCAGAATGGACGGAACGAGCAACAAGGCCAGGATGGGCAGGTTGGGGTGACGCGGAAACATGGACAACTCGTTACAGGTTCGGGGGATACCGGTCGTGCGGCGATAACGCGCTTGGGCGGGCAAGTTGAATCGACAGGATTCGTGTGCTAGACTTTCGGGGTTCAGTTGCAAAGTATACCATTCCGGCGCGGCACTGCCAAGCGTCGACCCAGGAGAGCACAATGTCGAAGGTGTGTGAATATAGCGGCAAGAAGCCCAGCGTGGGCAAGAGCATCGTTCGGCGCGGCAAGGCCAAGCGCGAGGGCGGCATCGGCCAAAACGTGACGGGCATCACGCGCCGCCGTTGGATCCCCAATTTGCAGACAATTCGCGTCGTCGACGAAAACGGCCGCGTGCGGAAGATGAAGGTGTGCGCGCGCTACATCAAGGCCGGCAAGTTCACGAAGGCCGTGCGCGGCGCTCGCAAGGGCAAAGTCATCGCGAAGTAGTTCAATCCAATTCCATTCCGAATCCGTGGTCAGGCTCCGCTTGGCCACGGATTTTGCGTATCCATCGAAACCCGCCACGAACACCGGATTCCGACAATCGTCGAATCTGGAAGACCGGGTACAGCCAGCCGCTCATTGCGCAAACCGCCACGCCGAAGGCGTGCAGGCGAGCCCCACAATCCGTGGCGTTTTCATTGTTATGAGTGAGGCGCAAGCCTCATGGATGACTGTACGAAGGAGGGGAACAAGCATGAGCACCCGGAACAAATCGCGGCTTCCCCTTTTCGGCCAAATCACCCAGACCCTTGCGTGGTCGCTCGAAGAAACGCAGTAATTCCCCACAGGAGCCGTCAAGCCAATGGAAGACTCGCCGCTGAATTCAAAGGGCTTCAACCCCTTCGCCAACCTGCTGGGCTTGAAGTTTACACGCCATGCCGACGGCGAATGCGAATGCACCCTCGAAATACGCCGCGATCACTTCAATCCCGGGGGCGTGGTGCATGGAGGCGTGTCGTACTCGCTCGCCGACACCACGATGGCGGTCGCACTCATCTCGACCCTCGAGCCGGGAAAGACCGGTACCACCATCGAGATCAAGATGTCCTACTTGGCCCCCGTCCGCGAGGGCACCCTTCGCGCGGCATCGAGAGTCATCCGCCGGGGGAAACGCATCGCCTTCATGGAGACCCAAGTCTTCGAGGGCGAACGGCTCGTCGCCGCCGCCACGGGGACCTTCGCAATCATCGATGTCCCTTCCGTCCCCCATCCCGCAAAGGCCTGACCCATGTGCCGGCCCCGATCGGCAGCGTGCCCCCTGGCGATCGCGCCGCTCATCCTTCTCCTCCTCCTCGGCTGCTCGTCCCCGAAATCCGCGACCGATCATGACTCCCTGGTCTATTGGCGGACGCTGACCGGCGGTGCCGGCAACGCGCAAGACGAACTGGTCCAGCGATTCAGCTCCAAACATCCCGGCACCCCGGTCAAGGCCGAGTTTCAAGGAAGCTACGCGGACCTCGCCGCAAAACTTACGGCCGCCGCCATTTCAGGCGCTGGCCCAGACGTGGCCCAACTTGGGACTTTCGAGATCCGCCAATTCGCCAAGGCGGGCGCACTCGTCGACCTGCGCTCTTTCGCGGAATCCTCCGACGGGCTGGATGTCGCAAATTGGCCGGGGACGGTTGCGAAGGCTGGGGAAGTGGACGGCGGTCTCTATTGGCTCCCGTTCAATGTCACGGTCCCCATCCTTTACTACAATCCGGATGCCTTCGCCTCGGCGGGCATTGAAGGCCCGCCGAAGACATGGGCCGAATTCCACGATCAAGCCCGCCGCCTGACGGTGCGCGACGATCGCGGCGAAGTAACGCGCGCGGGGGTCGCACTCTGGAACATCACCTGGCCGCTCATCTCGGCGATTTGGTCCGA
>CANKTP010000074.1 GCA_947486375.1 Candidatus Hydrogenedentota bacterium
CCATAGGCGCTGTCGGCCAGCAGTTCGCTGGGCACAAGGCCGTCGCGCCTGGGCCGCTCGACGACGGCGGGCACGGACTCGGGGTCGGTGTCCGCGGCCGTCTGGGGCATGGCCAGAGTAATCAGTTGCACCTCGTTGTCCTCATGGCAGGTCTCGCAAACTTGGACTTTATAGCCCGCTCCCTTGTGGCCGTCATACGTGGCGCCGGTGTCCGAGGGGTTCTGGATAACGGCCCCGCCGATCTTCTCACGCACCGTGACCTTTTCCCCGGCAACCTCGCATTGTTCGCGGAAAATGGCGCACATGCCGCGGTAGGCCTTGGTCTGCGCTATCTTGGGGTGCGCGGCGAAGCGTTGCCCGGGCTCGTACATCTCCGAGGCCACGGACTGGCGCTGCGTCCTTCGCATTTCCGCGTCGCGCTTGGCGCCGCCAAAGAGCCGGCGCACTTGGTGGAGCAGCCGCCGGACGCTCACGCCCATCATCTTTGTCCTGCCACGCCGCAGCGTGGCCATGTCGCTCAGCACATGGCTCGAATCCAGCCGCTCGACGAGAGCCGCCATGACCCGATTATGGATGACGGCCGCAAGCTCGTCCTCACGCAGTTGCGCCAGCATCCGCTCGAGGCTGCGCGAGCATCCGCTCGAGGCTGCGCGAGCACAGGGCCTGCTTGGCCGGCGCCAACCCCAGCGCGTACTGGACGCTCGTGTCGAACATGTACGTATGGACGGGCTACGCCTATGGTGGGCCTCCCGCAAACAGGACTTGGGGCATGTCCGCCGCCTTGTCATCAATATCGACAACGGCCCCGAATTCTTGATCGCCGACGCCACCCGCTCCTGGCTCTCCTTCACCGCCGCGTCCGGAAGCCCCACCATGACAAATCGAATCTCCCCGGGATGATGATCCACCTCGACCGCGACGGGGATGCCGTCGATCCGCTGGACGGCGCAGGACTGGATTCGGGCAAGCACGCGGACAATTCTCCTCGGCGGCGTTCGGTTGACCCCACTCACCCGCCCATTCCACCATCATAGGATCGCGCAAACTGGGGGTCAAGTGGGCAAATTGACTCATCAGAAAAGTATCCGAAATCGATTCGTTGCCTCATGAGGAAAAAGTATCCGAAGGCCGAGGGCCTTGGGGCCGTCGTAGATTTTGTTGATGGAATGGTCGGCGACCCAAGCGGAGAACAGGGCAACGCAGGAGCGCGAGCCGATGCTCACCCTTCATAGACAAGAATTGCGATATAATGGGCCGTCGGCAAAGGAGCGATCAAAGTGAACCAGGCACGCCCACCCGAGGATGAAGAAGACCGGCTAACTGCCCTTCAACGCTACAATATCCTGGACACGGATCCGGAAAAAGGCTTTGATGACCTGACATTTCTCGCCACGTACATCTGTAAAACACCAATCGCATTGGTGAGCTTAGTCGACAGGGATCGGCAATGGTTCAAGTCCCGCGTTGGCCTTTCTGTTCAAGAAACCTCCCGCGAGGTGTCTTTTTGCGCCCACGCCATTCTGCAACGCGAAATGCTGGTCGTTCCCGACACCTTGGAAGACGCGCGTTTTTCGGCCAATCCCTTGGTGCAGCAAGATCCCAAAATCCGCTTTTATGCCGGCGCGCCATTGTTCACCGGGGACAATTATCCCCTGGGGACGATCTGCGTAATCGACCGTGAACCGCGAATGCTCGATGAGGAACAGAGACGGGCGCTTGAAGTCCTGGCAAAACAGGCGAGCGCCCTGATTGAAATGCGCCGTACCCTGATTGAACTTAACGAGGCGCTCGCGACCATAAAGTTGTTGGGCGGAATTATTCCAATTTGCGCGTCCTGCAAGAAAATACGCGATGAAGATGGGGCCTGGAACGTTCTCGAAGTCTATAATACAACAGCATTCGGAGGCGCGATTCAGTCACGGCATCTGCCCCGACTGCACCCAACGCCTATATCCGGACCTCTTGGACAAACTGAAGCCTTGATACCCCGGCTGAAAACTTGGCCATTCTCACAATGAACACAGGGACTAGGGCCGATCCGATGCCCCGAGTCTAAGTGAAGACACCATGCTTCGCGGCCAGCATCCAGACCAAGGTAAATAGAATCGCCGCGAGATACATGTCTCCAAAAAATCCGAAATGCCCCTGCACGGCGCAAATCTAGATTCGGGCAAGCACGCGGCGATCCCCCTGTCAGTAGGTCTTTCCCATGAACTCGGTGGTCCACTCGACGTTCTTGGCCCAGGGCGTGGTGGTGCATTGCCACGCGGAATAGAAGGAGACGCTCATGAGCAACGCCACGATCAGCCACGCCCACCGGCGGCGAAATGACTCCAAATAGGGGCCGGCCATGAGCAGTAGGACGGGCATCGCCACGATAAACCATCGGAACCCGAAGGCCTGGCCGCCGTAGTTGTTGGTGCTGTAGGCATAATAGACGAGCAGGATCGCGAAGGACGCGCCGCCGCCCAGCAACAGCGTCCGGTGCGGAAGGTCGCGCCGCCGCACCGCCCATGCGGCCGCCACCACGCCAAGTACCGTGATCGGATAGAGCGAGAATAGCCCGAAGCGCCCGAAGGTCAAGTGCCACAGGTACGCGCCCTTGGGCTCGTTGAGCGCGTCGACGCCGAGCGGCACGCGCCAATACGAGGCCTCGTACAGGTACAAGTCGCCCCGCGTCTGCACCGGGAGCATCGCGTCCGTGATCGAGATGTTAATCGCGAAATGCACCGCGAGCGGGACGGCCGCCCCAATCGCCGCCCAAAACAGCCTTGGCATGGGAAAACGCCGGAACAGCAACGCGCCTGCGGCCGCCACGAAGATGCCTGCGGGCATGTCCAACGCCGGGACCATGCCGCCCGCGAGCCCGAACAAGGCAAACCGCCAGGCCGAGGGATCCAGCTTGCCCAGGGACAACCCGAGTCCGTAGTACAGCGACACCATGACCATCGCCGCCGCCGGCACATGGTTGTTGATGTTCGTGCTGTAGCCCCAAAGCTGCGTGCAAAACGCGAGCGCGAAAAGGCAGACCAGCCGGACGAGCGGATCGTCCACGACAAAGCGCAGGGTCCGCGCGAAGTAAATCAACGTGACGAGGTAGGCGAGGCCGATCAAGGTGATCGACATGAAGCGGACGATGGACTCGACGCCGTCCTCGTCGATGGCTTGGGCTTCGTCCACCAACCGCCAGCCGAATATCCCGCGAAGCGCCGCGTATTCCGCCGTCATGAGCAGGGGGAGCATCGGTGGCTTGCTCGACAATATGCGCGGCTTTCCTCCCGCCTCAATCATGACCTTGTCGATCGTGCGTTGCTCGAAGGGGTTTGGCGGGCCGTCGATGGGCCTGTCGATATACCACGTGCCGTGATCGGCCACGGCGAGCACCGTGGCGAGCCGGCTGTCCGCGGTGTCCCCCAAGCGGCCCGCGCCCCGCAATGGCCGGGCATAGGTGCCAAGGACGACGAAGCCGGCGGCGGCGACGATCACCATCATCTCGATTATGCCGAAGCGCTGATCCTGGCCCAAGGCGCGTCCCTCGTACACGGAAGCCGTTTTTCTAGCCGGTCAACGCGGCGAATCCGCGCTCGCCGATTACTCCCAAAAACGCAAGCGGTCCACGGTGCGCCGGAACCACCCCTCGTCGTCTTCGCTCAACGTATTGGCGCTCGGGGGCGCAGCCTCCACTTTCTTCCATTCGCCGTCCACGAGTTCCTCGGTGGTGTCCGAGACGAACATGCTCCCGATCCGTCGCCAGGTTCCGTTTCTCATCTCATACGATAGCGTCTCGGTGCCCGTGTTCCGCAAAAAATCCGAATCGGCCTGGGCTTCTTCCATGCTCCGATGCATTGCCGTGGCGAATCGCTGCTGCTGGATGGTCACCTCCGCGCTCAGGGGGGCGGTGCGCGATTCCTTCTCCCGCAGGTCAATCGTGTAGGACGCGATGCCGCCCGGATACTCGCTGTATTCCTTGTAATAGCAAGGGCGTTTGCGGACCACGTCCGAGCGTCCGTTGCCGCTCGAGCGCAACGCCGATTCCAAATCGCGTTCCACCAGCCCGGCCAAGTCTTCCTGGCGTTCCTCCAACGAGAGCGCCACGGGCGCCTCGACCGGCGCATCCGTCCCGCCGCCGCCGCCGATACCGAGGTCTTGGATCGTCGCGCACGACGCGAAGAAGGGAATCAGCAACGCGATCGCGGCATGCGCGGGGCGCAGGGTGGGCAATGTCATAGGACGGCAACAGGCTCCAGTATGCGGATGAGGTAAGTGCAGCCCCGCGATAATACCATATGGCCGATCCGAGGTACACGGGAACGCGCGGCCCGATCGTTACCGACCTCCGATGGATTCATCCATGCAACGAATGGAGCTGTAACGGCAGGTGTTTTGCATATAGCACAAAGTCCGTGTCCGCCGTGAATATCGAAATGTTGTGCCGCACGGAGACCGAACAAAGGAGGAAATCGGTGTTCGAACCCTGGACGCCCCGTGCACGGCACAGGTTAAAGAAGCGGGCCGCCATCACGTAATCCGCCCCGGAAATGGCAAGATCCGGAAAAGCGGACATCCTGCGCTCGAGCGCGAGGAACTGAAATTCCGCCCGGATGCCGCTAAGCACTTCCTGGCGCACCGGGCCTATGACCAGGACGCGATGATCGCGGACCAGTCTCCCCAGCTCCGCCACGGCGGGATGATCCGCCTGATTCGAATGGCGGAACGCAAGTGACCAAACGCTCGTGTCCACCAGGGTCTTCATCGCCGCCGCCGTTGCGCCTTATAGTCATAGTCCGGATAGTAGTCGATCTTACCGAAGAGTTTGGTGACGGATTGCTGCTCCAGGTACTGCACATAGTCCGTCAATGCCTGGGTCACGGCGGCCTTTTTTGTCCGGTGTTTTCCGAGCTTCACGGCCTTCGCGATAAGCTTGTCGTCGAGTTGTAAGTTCGTCGCCATGAATTGATCTCCACACAATCGCCCACACAGATTATGACACACTGCGTTGTGCCGTCGCACTAATCTATGTTTGGACGCCAATGGCCGCGATGGCGGACCCGAATGCGTTGCCTGGCTTCTTTTACTCGCCCGCGTTGGGCGATCCTTCGGGATTAAAACGGCCTGTCCCCATCCACCGTTACCCGGTGCATCTCGCGGCGCTGGCCGTGATAGTCGTTCAGTGCATAGTGCTGCGTGCAACGGTTGTCCCAAAACGCCAGTGACCCGGTCTCCCAGCGGAAGCGACAGGTGAAGGCGTCCTGCGTCGCGTGCTCGAACAGGAATTGCAGCAACGGCCGGCTCTCCCGTTTGCTCATCCCCTTGAACTTCAGTGTGAACGCCTCATTGACGTACAGCGCCTTGCGGCCCGTCTCGGGGTGCGTCCGCACCACCGGGTGCTCGACCGTGGTCTCGGCCTCCTCGGTGGCCTTGGTCTCCATGCTCTTTCGTTTCGCGTTGTTCTTCGACGCCTCGGACTCGACGCCGTACTGCATCCCCGCGGTATGGATCGCCGTCAGGCCGCCCAGCATCTGCTTCATCCCCGGCGACAACAGATCGTAGGCGAGATACTGGCTCGCGAACAAGGTGTCCCCGCCATACGCGGGCGTCTCGAGCGCATACAACACCGAGCCGAGCGGCGGCTCGGCCAGGAAACTCATGTCCGTGTGCCAGCCCCCGCCGAAATTTACCTTCTCGTCTTTCTCCTTGACGATGGGGATGATCTCAGGATGCCCCGCCACATGGCCGACGAATGGATGCACGTTCAGCGTGCCAAACCGCCGCGAGAAATCTTTGTGCCGATCCGGGGTCAGCGTCTGCCCGCGAAAAAAAATGACACAATGATCCAATAGCGCACGGCGAATCTCGCCCAGCGTGGCGTCGTCCACGGTTTGCGACAAATCGACGCCCGAAATCTCCGCGCCCAGCGCGCCCGATATGGGCGATACCCCAATATGCGTGTATTGCCCGGTCTCCACTACCGTCACCATGCCGTGCTCTCCGAGGTGCATTATCGTCGATCACCTCCGCCGACGCTGCCTGAGAGCGTAGCCCCGGCGGCGTCCAGGTTCAAGCCACAAGGACCGCGACGTCAAAACTCCATGAAAATGTCCCCTCGATAACTCGAAAGAACTGTCGACGCGCCCGATACCCGAGGGAAACGCGACATCCACGTCGTCGCCATCGAGGTCGTCGAGGGCGCGTCCTCGCGCGATGCGATGCGGTGGTCTCGATCCCGATGATGGGCCATAAGAACAGCATGAACGTCGCGACGGCCTTCGGCGTCGTGCTGTACGAAATCCTCCGCGGCTGGGGAGCGCTACGCGGCATCCCGGGATTTACGATGGGCGACGGCGATCAGAACCCGGCCATCGCGCCGATGGGCGGCGGCGACTCGACGACAGACTCCACGGCCACATCGGGTAGCGTCCCGAGATCGCGATAGATCGACTCGGAACACAATTGGCCCTGGGCGTCGAATAGGATCGTAATGCCCGGACGCGCGAATTGTCTCCCGTTGGCGTGGACGACCCGCCCCGTCTCCCCCGTGTTCAAACGCACACAGGTTCCGATCGGATAGAGCGAAAGGACGCCCAAAAGGCCTTTCACCGCGTCCGCGTCGAACTTTCCCTCGTGCGCCCATTTGATAAGCGACTCCATGGCGCGGTAAGGGCGCTGGGCCGGCCGCCACGGACGGTCGGTGATCAGCGAATCATACGCGTCGGCGACGGCCACGATGCGGGCGAATATATGGATGAGGTGCTTGGGCCGACGCCGCGGATAACCGGAACCGTCGTTGCGTTCGTGGCATTGCATCGCCACGAAGCGGGGAATGATCGGCAGCCCCCGGAACCGCTCGATGAGGTATGCGCCTTGATATGTGTGTTTCTGGATGTCGATCATCTCGACCGCCGTCAACCGGGCCGGTTTTTGCGCCACCGGGTCGGGGACCATGGTCATTCCCAAATCCTGGACGAGCGCGGCCAGCCCGGCCTCGACCACCTGTGAACGGCCATAGCCCATCGTCGCGGCAATCTGCATGGAGAGAAGCGATACGTTCACCGAATGCGAGTGGAGATATCCGCCCGGCCGTTTCGCCTGCGCCATCAACGCGGCAAGGCTCGGATCCGCGGCGAACAGCCCCGCGAATTTCTCCGCCGTCGCCAACGCGGCGCCGGCCACGTCATCCTGGTGAATCCAGCCCCCGGAAATTTCCTCGACGAGTGAATCCGCGTCATCGATCGCCGTCCGGATTTCGGCGAGTTCCTCGGGTTTGCGAGGCCCGCGCCGTCCGCCGCCTATTGTTTCGCGCATCGGGGGACCGCTGGGCCGGCAATCCAAATTCTGCGCGGTGAGGATGCGGTCGAATTCTTCCTTCAGGTCCCGGCTTGCGCGCTCGGCCTCGTCCTTGAGCGCCGCCAGGCTGCGCCCGTCCCCCATGCGGCTGCCCAGTTCCCCGAGGAACGCGAACCCCTCGCCCATGTTTTGCAGCGCGGCGACCATGTCCTGCGTCAGCTTTTTCCCGGGCGCCAACAGCAAGACATTCTTCGAGTCGTACAAGGGCTTCGGCAACACCAAGCCCGCATGGAGATTGCGTATTGGAATTCGGCGCATTGTCCGGCTCCGGCGCTATGCCCGGGTCGTGAAGTGGGGCACGGGAATCAACTTCAAAATCGTCGATGGGTCAAGCAAGTTTACGAGCCATCCTTATAATAAACAGGCGGTGCGAGGGAGTTCAGATACTCCTCGATATGGGTGAAACCGTCGCTGTCATCATCGCGCGGACCATCGGCGGGATCGCTTGGGCCAAGTCCGTGTGCGGACTCCCATGCATCGGACATGCCATCGTGATCGGAATCGGCGGGAGGATCGTTGGAACGTAGTTCAGGCCAACCTCCGACAGCGGATTGGGAATCGATGATCCCCTTGCCCCCGCCGGCGAAGGTCTCGCCGAAGGACGCTGTACCCGTGCGGACTTCGTCGATGATGCGCGCGTCGACGGCATCGCGCGAAATCGAACATCCCGCGTGCTGGAGTACCAGCTCGAAGGCTTCTTCCGCGGGCTGGGTCCGTACGGGCGCGACGGCGTAGGGTTTGTCCACGCGCAAGGTGGCTTCTGTCGCCTCGCCGTCGTCGGCGAAATCGATGCCGCCGTCCCAGTTATTTTCGGTGATACGCGGGAAACCCCTGACGAAGTTGCCGGAAACGTACATTTTCCCGCGAGGATCCTTCTGGAGGAAGATACGATCGCGTACATTCGCAGAGGTCGCCGGGCCGGAACGGTAATAATTGTTGATCCAGTTGCGCGGCCACAACTCGCCGCCGTAAGCGCTGTTGAATCCCCAGTTGTAGACGACGTTGTTTCGGTAGTCGAACAAGCCGGAATCGGCATTGCCCGAAGCCCTTGGGTTGCGTGAGGAGTGGTGCGCGAGGAGATTGTGGTGCCACGAACCGCCGGGCCCGCCCCAAAGTCCACCGTATCCGTGCGCGCCTTTTTTGTGGACCGACTTCGTGAGGCTTTCCGTCACCATGCACCATTGGACGGTGAAGTTGGAGGCTTTGTTGATCGAGAGCGTCTCGTCCACGGCCCAGCTTGCGGAGCAATGATCGATGATCGCGTAGTTTCCCACGCCGCCAAAGGCGTCTTGTTCCTTCTTGAACTCGTCGCCTGGACGAAACCGAAGGTAACGGCAAATGAAATGGTCCGTTTCGAAATCGAGCTGGTAGTTCTTGATGCAGATGCCGTCACCCGGGGCGGTCTGGCCGGCGATGGTGATGAACGGGTTCTTGATCTCCAGCTCGGACTCGAGCGCGATGGTTCCCGAGACCCGGAATACAATTGTCCGGGGTCCTTCCGCTTCGCAGGCCGCGCGCAAGCCGCCGGGTCCGTGGTCGTTCAGATTGGCGACTTCGATTACCGCGCCGCCGCGACCGCCGATCGTGTACTTGCCGAATCCTTCTGCGCCGGGGAACGCTGGGGCCCTGCGTGGTCGAAATTTCGACATCGTGACGGAGTGTGCGGCATCGTCGTACGCGACGTCGCAGGACTAATCGCCGGGCAATTCAACGGAATCGAATCGTCGCGCACCTTCCTTCAGCGCCGATTCGATGAGGGTGAACATCAACGCCTCGTGCGGATCGATCTTTCCCGAGAATGAAACTTCCAGGACGCCGTCAAAGGCTATCTGGCTTGATTCAATCCCTTCGATGCGCTCCGCGTCGTGAATGACGATTGGGGTCCGGTTCGCTGGTTCCTGCGAATTCGCAAGCGCCGCGAAACCCATCAGCACCCATGGTATGTGTTTCAATTGCATACTCCTTCATTTGTCCTTGACGCGGCCGACCATCGAGGGGGTGTGTCGAGTTGACGATGTATCGCTAGTGTAGTGACTCACGCTGTTGGTGTCTTATACCCGTCATTCCGGCGAAAGCCGGAATCCAGAAAATGCCAACGATTACGAGGAACGCGCTGGATTCCGGCTTTCGCCGGAATGACGGGCAAGGCGAATTCCCCCAATAATCCAAGATTTTCGACCTCATGATAGTTCGCCGTATATATGAGTCACTACACTAGATACGTCCCTCGCGAAAGGGCCCGTAGTGCTCGACGAGGGGAAAGGGATCATAAAAGTGATGAAGAATGCGTTTCCAGTCCTGGTATTCGTTCGACTGACGGAAACCCACGGTGTGATCCTCGAGCCGCTCCCAATGCACGAGCAGGATATAGCGGTTGTTCCGCTCGACGCAACGGCGCAGCTCGTGCCCCTTGTAGCCGGGCATCGACATGATGATCGGTTCGGCCTGTTCGAATGCCGCCTCGAATTCCCGCGTAAGGGCCGACTTCACGTCGAGGATTGCCACTTCAAGGATCATGCGTGCTTCTCCATGCCAACGCCCCGGCCCAAAACCGGGCCGGCCGATGCCGTTTCAAATCGACTCGGGAGGACCCGTTACTCTTCGCGCTCGAAGTATACAAATCCGGCGCCATGCGCATTCGCTGGCCACGCGATCAGCAGGCCATCATCCCGGAATTGGACAAGCGCCTCGCCCGCATCGGGATGGTTCTCGAGGCGGCCGTGCCAGCGAATCCAGACGTTCGGGTTGCTGATGTACCAACGGTGTGTATCCACGGCCTCGCCCGAGGGCAACGTCACCGTCACGCCGCGGTTCTCGTCGAAGGTCACGCTGGCCACCGGAAGTTCCGTGGTGCGTACAATCGGCGCGTCCGCGCTACCGGTTTTCCCCACGGCGTTCCATTCGCCGAAGAGCCGCTCTACTCGACGCCAATAGGCGTCCGGTCCGAATCGCTTGCGTCCCATGCCCTCGAGCGGTCCGTCTTGCATGCCCAGGCTGAGCTCGGTGAGGCACAACAGGAACACGGGCAACGCGGCGCAAAGAATCCAATACCGCCGCCCCACGTTCCAGCGGGAATCGGAAGCGCTCACGGTGGCCTTCGACGGCGCCGCGGTTCGCGGGCGCGACGCCATGGACATCAACAACAGCGACGCGGCGGCGGCGGGGACCCAGAGGATGAGATGGCCGTCGATGTTCGAGGCACTGGGCACGTCGTGAAAGGTGTACCCGGCGACCGTCACCCAGATGAGCATCAGCGTCACGAGCGCCCCCTTGCCGAATGCCGTGGCGGGAAGAAGCGCCCAGGCACACCGCGAGACCCAGCAACGCCCCAGGCACCATCGCGCCCGCCTCGTGCCCGACTGTGCCGCGATACGCCCAGCCGTAGGCCATGATGAGCGAGGCGAGGGCGAGGTAGGCACCCCCTCCACGAGCTGTCGCCGTTTTAACGCCCTTCATCCCAATGGCTCCTCCGCAGGGGCGGATTATAGTCGGCCCCGGCGCAGTTTTCACATTCGGACTCAAAGCCGTCCCCGCATGACATAGATATGCATCGGCCATGATCGTTAGATGTCTAACCAATATGGCAACTCACCTCAAACCTCTCTTTCATCCCGGGAACACCAACGTGGAATTAGGTGTTTAACGAACGGTAGGTAAAGATATATGGCCGTCGCGCGAACCACATCCGAATCGATTCCCGCAGGGGAACACGCCGTCAACGACGCCGAAGTCCGGCTTCGTAATGCGGCGATAACTCTTTTTGCGGAAAAGGGTTATAGCGAAACGAGCGTTCGCGAGATCATCGAGCGGGCGGGGGTGACGCGGCCGGTCCTCTATTATTACTTCGAGAATAAGGAAGCCCTGTTTACCCGGCTGGTCGAGGCGGAGTTCGCCGAGGCCTGCGCCGAGATTGACGGTATCCTGGACACGGTGTCGGGTTGCCGGGAACGGCTGGCGGCGCTCGTGATGCGTGGCTTCCGGCGCGCCCAGCAGTCGCCCGAGACGGTGCGGATGTTGGTCCAGTTTTTCTTTGCGCCGCCCATCGAGGGGCTGCACTTGGACAAGGAGAAACTTGGGGCCGAGCGTTTCGTGCGCATTGTCCGGATCATGCGGGAAGGGATCGAGCAGGGCGCGCTCGGGGAATCCGAGCCGGAGTTCCTGGCGCTGGCTTTCTCGGGCTTGATGGACATGCACATCATGGCCGCGATCGGGAACCCGGAGATCGCCTTGACGGAAGTGCAGGCGGCGCGGCTGGTGGAATTATTTTTTGGCGGGGCCAAACACACAAACATGGGAAGCGAGAATTCATCGTCATGAAAAAAGCATTGGTTAGCCTGGCCGCGTGCATCGGCATTGTCGTCGTGGGCGGGATCGTCTCCAAACTGGGAATGGCCATGAGAACGACGGATGCATCGTCGGTCCCGGTCGAGGCGCCGGAGCAACTGCCGAATGTCCGCGTGCAGACGCTCGAGGCCTCGGATGTCGAGGATGTGATGGCGTTGACGGGTGGCATCATTCCGTGGGAGACGGTGACCTTGAGCGCGGAGACCCGCGGCAAGATCGAGTCGCGCCCCATCGAGGAGGGCGACCGCGTCGAGGGCGGGCAGGAGATTTTCAAGATCAATACGACGACCATCGAGGCGACGTTGTCCCAAGCGCGGGCGCAGAGCCTTCTCGCAACCCAAGAGATGGCCCGCACGGACCAACTGCGCAAGGAGGGGATCAGTTCCCCGCAGGACCTCGACCGGGCGCGGATGAACCAACAGGCCACACGGGCGACCGTCGAGATGTCGGAGATTCAACTCGCGCACAGCGTGATCCGGACGCCTTTCGCGGGGGTCGTCGACGTGCTTCTCAAGGAAGAAGGCGAATACGTGGACGCGGGCACGCCGTTGGTACGGCTGGTTCAAGTTGACCGGGTCAAGGTTGTCCTCGGCCTTCCTGAGCGGGACGTCCCGCTATTCGAGACGGGCGACGCCGTAAAGATCACCCTGGATGCCTATCCCGATCGGGCCTTCGAGGGCCGCATTCATCGCATTGCCACGACGGCAGAAGCGTCGACGAGGACGTTCGTGACGGAAGTCGAACTCGACAATTCCGAGGGGCTGATGAAACCGGGGATGATCGCCCGGGCCACACTGGTCCGCCGGTCGTTCAAGGACGCCGTGACCGTGCCGATGTTCGCCGTGGTAAACCAGGACGACGGACGGTACGCGCTCGTCGAGGAGAACGGTCTTGCGCATCGGCGACCGGTCGAGCTTGGGTTCTTCCAGGGCGACCGGATACTCGTCAAACAGGGCCTTGCGCCGGGAGACCGGCTGATCGTCAGCGGCCAGCGCGACCTCGATGACGGCGATCCCGTCAACGTGCTCGCGGAAGCGGAATAGTCGTCATGAAGATTTCGGACGCGGCGATCGACCGCAACACGACGGTCATCGTCTCCCTCGGCCTAATCGTGGCGGTGGGGCTGTATTGCTATTTCGCCCTTCCGCGGGAATCCGATCCGGAGGTGGTGATTCCCTACGTCAACATCATGGTGACGTACCAAGGGGTGTCGCCCGAGGACATGGAGACCCTGGTCACGATCCCGATCGAGACCAAGCTGACGGGCATCGAGGGGGTGAAGGAAATCCGCTCGGCGAGCGCGGAAGGCCTCGCCATGGTTACGATTGAGTTCGAGCCGGGCCAGGAAATGGAAGTCGCCCTGCAACGGGTCCGCGACAAGGTGGACCTCGCGAAGACCGATTTGCCGGAGGACGCCGACGACGCGATCGTCAGCGAGATTAACTTCTCCGAGATGCCGATCGTGCTCGTGAACCTGACCGGCAAGGCCACGCTGAGCGAACTGACGCAGATGGCGGAGGACCTCGAGGACCGCGTCGAGGCGATCCCGGGCGTGCTCGAGGTTCACATTGCCGGTGCGGTCGAGCGGGAGATACAGATCGAGGTCGACCCGGTCCGGCTTAGCCAGTACGGCGTGTCGCTCGGCGATCTCGTGAACCTCGCGCGAACCGAAAACATCAACACTCCGGCCGGCGCAATGGACGTGGGCGAGGCGAAATACCTGATGCGCGTTCCCGGCGAGATTCATGGCGCGGCGGAACTTCGCGATCTTGTGGTCAAGCAAGGCGAAACCGGCGTCGTGTACCTGCGCGACCTGGCCGAGGTACGGGACGGATTCAAGCCCGTGGAATCCTACTCGCGGCTCAATTCCGAGCCGTCCGTCACCCTCACCGTGTCGAAGCGAAGCGGCGAAAACATCATCGCCGTCGCGGGAGAAATTCGCGCCGTGGTCGAGGAAACGCAAAAGACGCTTCCCCCGGACGTCTCGCTGCTGGTCACCGTGGACGAGTCCGAGCGCATCAAGAATCGCATCGAAGATCTAGAGAACAACATCCTTTCCGGCCTCATCCTTGTCGTGCTCATCCTATGCGTTTCGCTGGGGTTGTCCAACGCCTTTTTCGTGTCGCTGGCGATTCCGCTTTCGCTCCTGATCACCTTTATCGTGATGTATTTTCTCGACATGTCGCTGAACATGGTGACGTTGTTCAGCCTGATGGTCGCCCTTGGGATGCTGGTCGACAACGGCATCGTCGTGGTGGAGAACATCTATCGCCACGGGCAAATGGGAAAGTCCAAAATCCAGGCCGCGAAGGACGGCACCCGCGAAGTATCGATGGCCGTGCTGGCGTCGACCATCACGACCGTCGCGGCATTCTTGCCGATGGTTTTCTGGCCGGGCATGATGGGCATGTTCATGCGGCTGCTCCCGCTGACCGTGATCATCGCGCTGTTCGCCTCGTTGTTCGTGGCGATGATCGTGAACCCGGCGCTGGCGGCGATATTCATTCGTGTGTCGAAGTCGGCGCAACACGATGGCGACGAACTCGCGGGACATCACCCCATCCTCAACACCTACGGCGCGCTCCTCGAGTGGGCGCTACGGTGGCGCATGGCAAGCATGACGCTGATGGTCACGGGGATGATCTCGGTGACGGCAATCTATTTCACCGGGATGAAGTACGAGTTTCTCCCCTCGCCCGAGGCCGAACAGGCGCGGATCAACGTCACGGGACCAGAGGGCGCCTCGCTCGACGCGACGGACGCGATCATCCGGCAGATCGAGGGCATCGTCGCGCCGGAGCGCAAGAATGTCGAGTACGTGATCGCCAATGTCGGGTCGCGTGGCGTCAGCGCGCGCGGCGGCATGATGCGGGGAGGCAGCGGCGGCCAAACCAGCCACGTCGGGTCGCTGACCCTCGACTTCCCGCCGCCGGGCTCGCGGCCGGATGCCGACCTCCCCTCCGAGGTCATCGCGCGGTTGCGGCACGCATTTGAGGGCCTCTCCGGCGCGGAGGTTCGCATTGAAGAAACGGTGATGGGTCCGCCCGCGGGCGCGGCCGTCCACATCGAGTTGACGGGCGAGGACTTTGGCGAGCTTGGACTTCTCGCACGCGAGATTCGAGCCCGTATCGCGGACGTACCCGGCCTGGTGGACTTGGAAGACGACCTCGAGGGGGGCAAACCCGAGGTGCGCGTGGTTGTCGACCGCGAACAGGCGCGACTCGCAAAGCTAAACACGATGTTCATCGGACAGACGGTACAGGCGGCCGTGAACGGCCGGAAGGCTGGCGAGTTTCGCGTCGGGGACGACGAGTACGACGTGACGGTGCGTTTCCCCGAGGCCTTCCGCGAGGACCTGTTCAATCTCGAATCGATGGACTTGGTGAACCTCGAGGGTCGCACGATTCCATTCTCCTCGGTGGCGGACTTGGAACAGGGTGTTGGCCTCGGACAAATAACCCGCGTCGATCGCAAGCGCATGGTGACAATTACGGCGGACGCCGAGGGGCGCTCCGGGCCCGAGGTACTGGCGGACGCGCGCGAGAAACTCGCGGGCATCTCGATGCCGCCCGGGTACACCATTTCTTACGGCGGCGAGAACGAAGACATCCAGTTGACGATCCAGTTCCTGGTCGCGGCCTTCTTCGTCTCGTTGTTTCTGATTGCGCTCGTCCTCATCACCGAGTTCAACTCGGTCGTCCAGACCTTTATCATCATGACCTCGGTTATCCTTTCGCTCGCGGGCGTGTTCTTCGGACTCCTGCTATTCGACATGACCTTCGGCGTCATGATGACGGGGATCGGGTGCGTCAGCCTGGCCGGCATCGTCGTCAACAACGCGATTGTGCTGGTCGACTACATCAACCAACTCCGGGACCGGGGCATGTCCATGCACGACGCGGTGGTCATCGCCGGGAAGACCCGCTTCCGCCCCGTGTTGCTCGGGGCGGTATCCAACGTGGTCGGCTTGGTGCCAATGGCGCTGGGGGTCAGCTTCGACTTCCGCAAGTTCGAATGGCAGATCGGGACCGAGATGGACGCCTTCTGGGGATCGATGGCCGTGGCGATCATCTTCGGGCTTTCCTTCGCGACGGTGCTGACACTGGTCATCGTACCCGTGCTATACAGCCTGAGCGACAGCGTCTCGCGCTTCCTTCGCCGCGCCCCGGTCGAGTCTGCCCTGCCGTTGACCGTGTCCTGACGGACAGCAAAAGTCCTCGCTCCTCCCGAGCACTTTGAACGGGCCAGATCCCCGCCGAATTTGTATACCTCCCTCGGCCCCCGGCATTGATCCCAGTCGGATGCGCCGCGTGGCGCGGCCCCGCAGTGGCGCTCCTCGCAAATGCCTCCCGGCGTGCCAATACCGGGTATGGCCATAAGATCCATTATTTTTTGATTTAGGATTAATTTATATATATAGTTAAAATATACTTTATCTAATTATCTATATTAAGGATTTTTTCAAATGATCGTTTCTAATAACGAGATCTTCGCCGTCCTGCGGCAGTATAATCCGTGGTGGGCCGGGAACCGTTTTCCCGACCTTCCGGCCTGGCGGCGCGCGGCATTCCGCGAGCTCGCGACATGGGCCGACGCCCCGCCCGGCGGCCGCGCCTTGATGCTGACCGGTGCCCGCCAGGTGGGAAAGACCACCCTCTTTCTCCAGACCATCCACGAATTGCTGGACAAGGGGGTCCCATCGTCGAACATCCTCTACGCGACCTTCGACCATCCGCTGCTCAAGCTCGCGGGCCTCGATGCGCTCATCCGATCCTGGCGCGATTACGAGCCGGGCCGCGAAGGTCCCGAGTACCTCTTCTTGGACGAAATCCAGGTCGCGAAGGACTGGCAGGTGTGGATCAAGCACCAGGTGGACTTCCAGAAACGCCGCCGCATCGCTGTCACCGGCTCCGCCATGCCCCTGGTCGAAAAAGGGCAGGAGTCGGGTGTCGGCCGTTGGCAGACGATCAGGCTCGCGACGCTGTCCTTCTTCGAGTACATCCAACTGAAGAAGTTGTCCGTGCCGTCATTGCCCCATGTGGCCTCGTTGAACGAGCTCTTCAGTTGGGACCCCGATCGGTTCGCGCAAACTTCGGAAGACGCCCGGCCGCTCATGGCCATGTTCCACGAGTACCTGCTCCGCGGAGGGTTCCCGCAGAGCGCCCTCGTGGAAAGCATCACGCTCGCGCAGCAGCTACTGCGCGAGGACATCGTCGACAAGGTGTTGAAGCGCGACATGACGTCCCTGTTCGGCGTGCGCCGCGTGCTCGAGATGGAGCAGGCCTTCCTCTATCTCTGCCTGCATGACGGCGAGTTGCTGGACATGGCCCAGTTGTCCGCCAACCTAGGACTCAGCCGTCCGACGGTCGGCAGCTTCATCGCCCTGCTCGAATCCACCCACCTCATCCACCGGCTATTGCCTTTCGGATACGGCAAGCAGATTCTCCGGGCGCGGCCCAAGGTCTATCTCGCCGATGCCGCGATCGCCCCGAGCGTGCTGCTCAGGGGAAAGGCCCTGCTCGAGGACAAGGTCGCCGTGTCGCGCGCCGTCGAGACCGCGTTCTTCAAGCACGTCTTCACGCGATACTACTCGAGGAGCATCGGGTTCTCGTATTGGCGCGGAAAGCAGGACCGCGAGGTCGACATCATCGCGGACATCGACGGGCGGCTCATCCCCTTCGAGGTCAAATACCGCGGCGCGGAGCATACCGGGCCGCGCGAGCTCAAGGGAATGCTCGATTTCTGCCGGGAGCACAATGTCGATCGGGGTTACGTCATCACCCGCGAGTTCGACGACTTTCGGGTCGAACCCGCGGAGACCGGCAAGACCAAGGTCCGGCTGTTGAAGATCCCCGCCCCCTTGGCCTGCTATTGGCTGGGCCAGTCGGAGCTGGATTCGGTGTTTGGCGAGTCAAACGGGGTGTAGTTCCCGCCCTCACGGAACCGATGGGGCCGGTTAGTTCGGGTCTAGAATCGTCATTTAGGATATTGTTTTTAGTAAAATATCACTAAATTGGTTATATAATTAAAGTATACTTTCGCTGTATGATGCTTTTTGTCTAAATCTGATTAAAATGGATCGTTTCCCAAAAAATTCCATAAAATCACTTGTCATGACAGCAACGCCCTCACCGGGTGGACTTCCTCGACCCCCGTCAACCGGGTATCGAGCCCTTGGTCGTTCACGTGCAGGCGGCGGTGGTCGATCCCAAGGCAGTGCAGGAGCGTCGCGTTGAGTTCGTTCACGTGGACCGGATCCTCGACGATGTTGTAGCTGAAATCGTCTGTCGTGCCGTGGACAATCCCCGCCTTGGTCCCGCCGCCGGCCAGCCAAAGCGAGTAGCACCGCGGATGATGGTCGCGCCCGTAGGTGGTCTCGGTCACTTTCCCCTGCGAGTACACCGTGCGCCCGAACTCGCCGCCCCAGATCACCAGCGTGTCGTCGAGCAGTCCCCGCTGCTTGAGGTCTTTCACGAGCGCGGCCGAGGGCTGGTCCGTGTCGTGGCACTGTTTCGTCAGATGGTCCGGCAGGTTGTCGTGGTGGTCCCAGCCCATGTGGTAGAGCTGCGTGAACCGGACGTCCCGCTCCGCCATGCGCCGCGCGAGCAGACAATTGCGCGCGAAGGTCCCCGGCGTCCGCACGTCGGGTCCGTACATGTCGAGGATGTGCTCGGGTTCGTCCGAGATGTCGGTCAGCTCGGGCACGGCCGTCTGCATCCGGAAGGCGAGTTCATATTGCTCGATCCGCGTCAAGATTTCCGGGTCCATCGTCTCGCGATGGCGCTCGAGGTTGAGCGTGCGGAGCTGGTCGAGCATCTGCCGCCGCGTGGCCTCGCTGCATCCGCCGGGGTTGGCCAGATACAGCACCGGGTCCGCCGCGCTGCGCAGCTTCACCCCTTGGTAGCGCCCCGGAAGCATCCCGCTGCCCCAGAGCCGGTCGTACAGCGGCTGGTCCATCGTGCGGCCCGACCCGCGCGAGATGAGCACCATGAATCCCGGCAGGTTGTCGTTCATCCCGCCGAGTCCATATGCCACCCACGCGCCCATGCTGGGCTTGCCCGTGAGTTGCGATCCCGTCTGGCAAAAGGTAATCGCCGGGTCATGGTTGATCGCCTCCGTGTGCATCGACCGGATGATGCAAAGATCGTCCACGATGGACGCCGTGTTCGGGATCAACTCGCTGAGCCATGCGCCGCTTTGCCCGTGTTGCGCGAAGTCGAACATCGACCGCACCACGGGAAAATTCGCCTGGCTCGAGGTCATCCCCGTGAGCCGTTGCCCCATGCGGATCGAGTCGGGAAGTTCCGTCATATGAATTTTGTCCAACGACGGCTTATAGTCGAAAAGCTCGATCTGCGATGGCGCGCCCGACTGGAACAGGTAGATCACCCGCTTGGCGCGCCCGGGGAAATGCGGCCCCTGCGGACCATACGCATTCGCCTCGGCGGCATGCGCCGGCTTCCCCGACGCCAGCATCCCCAGCGCCGCCGCGCCGATCCCGCAACCGGTCCGTGCCAGGAAATGACGCCGGTTGATAATCTGTGCCTGCTCTAGTGCGCTCATCGTTCCACTCCGTCCACTCTGTCCATCCTGTCCACTTCGTCCATCAAGTCCCCCTTTGAAGGGGGATCAAGGGGGATGTCATTCCTTCGTGATCGCCTCGTCCATGTTCAACAACACCCCCGCGACCGCCGTATACGCCGCGAGCTCGACGCGATCGACGTGCTCCGGTGCCGCCGATTCGCCGTGCTTCGTAAATTGTTCCGCCGCCGCCGGGTCCGCCGCATAGGCCTCGCGGTATCCGCGCAATCCTTCCGCCAGCGCCTCCTCCTCCGCCTGATTTGGCGCGCGGCCCGTGACGCTACGGAACCCGAAGCGTATCCGTTCGTTTGGCAAGGCCTCCTCGAGCATACGCCGCGCGAGGCCCCGCGCCGCCTCGACATACGTCACGTCATTGAGCAACGCCAGGGCCTGCAACGGCGTGTTCGTCCGTGCCCGGTATGCGCGGCACATCTCCCAGCTCGGCGCGTCGAAGGTGCTCACCGTCGGGTGCGAGACGGTCCGCTTGCGGTAGGTGTACAACCCGCGCCGGTACAAGTCCTCGCCCTTCGATTGCACATACGGCCCCTCGCCCGCGCCGCCGGCGATCTCCGCCCAGAGGCCCTCGGGCTGATACGGCCTCGCCGATGGTCCCCCGATCGTTTGGGTCAACAATCCGCTGACCGCCAGCGCGTTGTCGCGAATCAGCTCCGCCGGCAAACGGGACCTCGGG
>CANKTP010000075.1 GCA_947486375.1 Candidatus Hydrogenedentota bacterium
CAAGCTCACCAAGAAACGACTGCGGCGCGGCGTCTTCAAATGCGTCGCCGATCTCAAGCAGGCCATCGCCCAGTTCATCGTTGCTCATAACCAAAGCCCTCAGCCCCTTCTATGGACAGCCACAGCGGACAAAATCATTGAAAAAGTCGGGCGGGCCCGTCTCGCATTGTATAATGGCCCATTAGGCTGAATCATACCACTAGGGGACATTTTTAGAGAGTTAACGAGGGGGACATTTCTATCGAGTTCCGACAGTTACAACAGCCGAGGGACGGTTGGACTTTCGTTGCAGGGGTGCTACACTGTCTACTTTGCGGTAGTCGCTTTTGGGAATATGCGTATGCGCCGGGCCACGGGCACGCGCAGGGCTGGGCAACGAACGAACAGGAGGAATATCATCATGGCTGTGATGGAATCACCGGCGAAGGACGCGCGGGCGAGGGAGTTTCTCTCCGTTCCGCGGAAGATGCTGATTAATGGGAAGTGGGTCGATTCGATTTCCGGCAAGACTTTCGCCGTCTACAATCCCGCGACGGGCGAAGAACTGGCACAGGTTGCCGAAGGCGACAAGGCGGATATTGACCTTGCCGTGAAAGCGGCCCGCAAGGCCTTCGATTCGGGCCCGTGGAGCAAGACGCCGCCGAACGTCCGCGGCAAGTTACTGTGGAAATTGTCGGAACTCATCGAGAAACATGCGCGCTCGTTCGCCGAACTCGAGACGCTGGACAACGGCAAGGCGCTCACGATTTCCGGCGCGGTGGACGTTCCCGGCGCCGTCGAGATGTTTCAGTACATGGCGGGCTGGGCCACAAAAATCGAAGGCCGGACCTTGAATCTCTCGTCGCCCGGTTTCCACGCCTACACGCGGCGCGAGCCGGTCGGCGTGGTCGGCCAGATCATCCCGTGGAATTTCCCGCTGCTAATGGCCGCTTGGAAGCTTGCCCCGGCGTTGGCCGTGGGCTGCACCGTGGTACTCAAGCCCGCGGAACAGACGCCGCTGACTGCGCTCCTGCTGGGCGAACTCATCCAGGAAGCCGGTTTCCCCGACGGCGTGGTGAACATCGTCACCGGATTCGGCGAAACGGCCGGCGCGGCCCTCTCGGGTCACGACGACGTGGACAAGGTCGCGTTCACGGGGTCGACGGAAGTAGGCAAGATCATCCTTCGCGCGGCGAGCGGAAACCTGAAGAAGGTATCGCTCGAGCTCGGCGGGAAATCGCCGAACGTCATCTTCGCGGACGCGGACATTCCGGCGGCGATCGCCGGATCGGCCATGGGCATATTCTTCAACCAAGGCCAGGTCTGCTGCGCGGGTTCGCGGTTATACGTTGAGAAAAAGGTATTCGATACGGTCGTCGGCGCGCTCTCGGACGCGGCGAAGGACATCAAGCTGGCCCCCGGCATGGACCCCTCGTGCCAGATGGGACCCTTGGTTTCCCAGGAACAACTCGACCGCGTCACGCGGATGGTCGAGGGCGGCAAGAAGGCGGGCGCGAAGGCGACCGTTGGCGGCGAACCCTGCGGCGGCGAAGGGTATTTCTACAAGCCGACCATCCTCATCGACACGAAGCCGGACATGGAAGTCGTCAAGGACGAAATCTTTGGCCCCGTGCTGACGGCGATCCCCTTCACCGACCCGAACGATATCGCGGTCGAGGCCAACAACACGATCTACGGCCTTGCCGCGGGCGTGTGGACCCGCGACGTGTCGAAGGCGCACCAGATGGCCGCGAAGATTAAGGCGGGCACGGTGTGGGTGAATTGCTACAACGTCTTCGATTCCTCGATGCCCTTCGGCGGGTACAAGCAGTCGGGTATCGGCC
This sequence comes from Candidatus Hydrogenedentota bacterium, assembly GCA_947486375.1. Taxonomy (GTDB): domain Bacteria; phylum Hydrogenedentota; class Hydrogenedentia; order Hydrogenedentales; genus CANKTP01. Next base: position 1,824 of record CANKTP010000075.1, read on the forward strand.
GCGAGATGGGGCCGGACGTCCTCGAGTTGTATACCGAGACGAAGTCGGTCTGCATCGGCGGCATGTAACTCATAGCGCAACTGGACAATCGCGCCGCCGGAGGACCTCCTCCGGCGGCGTTTTTCAATCTAAATTGAAAGGGACGCCTACATGATGAGCACGCTTGCCGTAGTCCTCGTGGCAGCCTTCTCGGCCGATGGTTTGACGACAGGCCCAATGGAGACCGTGGGCGAGGGATTTCAGTTTACCGAGGGGCCGCTGTGGCTGCCCTCGGGCGAATGGATATTCAGCGACATACCGGCGGACACGATCTTCAAGGCGGACAAGACCGTGTTCCGGAACCCGAGCGGGAAGTCGAACGGGTTGACGCTCGATCCGCAAGGCCGCTTGATCGCGTGCGAGCATGGCAACCGGCGGGTGACCCGGACGGAAGCCGGCGGCGTCGTCACGGTTCTCGCGGACAGCTACATGGGCAAGAAACTCAACAGCCCAAACGATGCGTGCGTGCGCGCCGACGGCACGGTCTACTTCACCGATCCGCAGTACGGACTCGAGGGACGCGAACCGGAGGTGGGCGTCAACGGCGTATACATGATCAGCCCCGGCGGCGACCTCACGCGCGCCCTCGACGATTTCAACGCCCCGAACGGTATCGTGTTGTCGCCCGACGAAAAGTTGCTCTACGTCGCCGACACGAACAAGAGCCATATCCGGGCCTTCGATGTGGCTGCGGACGGGACGCTCGGCAAAGGCCGCGTCTGGTGCTCCGTCAGTTTTCCCGATGGCATTCGAGTGGACACCCTCGGGCGCGTCTGGGCGACTTCCTCGAACGGCGTCGCTGTGTACGGCACGGATGGCAAGCTCATCGAGACCCTCAAGTTTCCCCAGGCCCCTGCGAATTGTGCGTTCGGGGGTGCGGACGGAAAGACCCTCTACGTCACCGCGCGCACCGGCGTGTACAGCGTTACCGTTACCGCGTCCGGCATTCACCCCGCGTCCCGGGTCGCCCGATGACGCAGGAAAATGCGACCGCAGTCGAATTGGTCCTTCGTCCGTTCGAGCCGCGCGACCGCGACGGCATCATCGCGCTCATCGACGGAATTTTCCGCGAGTACGGCGACAGGGCCTGTATCGAGAAATGCGACGCGGACCTTGGCGACGTGGCGTCGCACTACGCGCCGGGGCGATTCATGGTGCTGACGGATTCGGCGGACACGGTCCTGGGCACGGCGGCGATTGTCGAGGACAACGAACGGCCCGGCGTGTTCTGGTTGAAGCGGCTCTATCTGCATCCATCGCTGCGTGGCACGGGATCCGGCGAACGGCTGCTGCGGTGGGCAATCGACACGGCGCGCGCCATCGGCTGCACTCGGATGGAATTTTGGTCGGACACCCGCTTCAAGCGCGGCCATGCGTTCTACGCGAAACACGGGTTCATTCGCACGGACGTCGTCCGCACCGTCGATGACGGCTGGGAACCCTACGATGAGTATTTCTTCTTCAAGGAGTGGTGAAATCCATCTTGAAGTGTTCGCCGAGATAGGTCTTCCGCGCGAGAGGGTTGTCCGCGATTTCCTTTGGCGTGCCCGACACGAGGATTTCGCCGTCGCTGATGATGTAGCCTCGGTCGATGATCGCCAGCGTCTCGCGGACGTTGTGGTCCGTGATCAAGACGCCGATCCCCTTTTTCTTGAGCGAAGAGACAGTCGATTGCAAGTCCGCGACGGCGATCGGATCAATTCCCGCGAAGGGTTCGTCGAGCAGGAAAATCTTCGGGTCCGTCGCCAGCGCGCGCCCGATCTCGACGCGCCGCCGTTCGCCGCCGGACAACGTATACGCCTTGGCGTCGGCGACGTGGGTGATGTCCAGTTCCTCGAGCAGCGCCTGCGCCCTCGGGCCGCGATCTTTCGCCGGAATGGGTTGGAACTCGAGGATGGCAAGGATGTTTTGCCGCGCGGTCAAGTCGCGAAAGACCGACGCCTCCTGCGGCAGGTAGGCCATGCCCTCGCGGGCGCGGCGATACATGGGCAGCTTCGTGACGTCCTTGCCGCGAAAGTGAATCGTGCCCGAGGTCGGGCGCAACAGACCCACGACCATGCCGAAAGTCGTCGTCTTGCCGGCGCCGTTCGCCCCGAGAAGCGCGACGACTTCGCCTTCGCGCAACTCGATCGAGACGCCCCGCACCACTGTCCGCTTGCTGAATTGCTTCACGAGCGATTCGGTATGGAGGAGGGCCGGCGCGGCGCCGGTTGAGGATGGACTATTGGTCAAAACGCGAATTGTCCCTCAAAGTGGAAGCGGCGTCCCGCCGCTTGGGGTTCGCGTTGGGATAGGGCGTTCGTTTTCCCGGGAAATACATGGGCCGTGTCATGTCCAAGCCGATAGGAAATAACCGGGCTATGTTCGCGCGACTCCTCACAATAACTCGATGAACTCATGCGCGGCGAATTCGGCTTGTTTGATGAGGCGTAACATAAGGCCGCGATGCGGGTCCTGCGCATGGATGGGCACGATCACGGTGGGTCTTTTCGAATGTTTCAAAATCAAGTGACTGCCCTTTTGCCCAGTTTCCGTGTATCCGGCGCGCTTTAACGCCGCGACGAACTCGCGGGAAGTCAACGCGGGAATGCGAGTCATGGATGGACGGGCGACGGAATCCGGACGTTTGTAATCCTCACGGCTGCGGGTGATGGCTCCATGGGGACCGGTATCCCATCCTCATACCAGCGCCTCAACCCACATCCGAATCGCGTCCTTGGCCATCTCGACGGCATCGTCGTAGGTGTCGCCTTGGGTAAAACACCCCGGCAACGCGGGCACGGAAACATTGTAGCCGCCCTCTTCCGCTGGCTCCAAGATAATCGTATACGAGAGTTCTGGCATGGAAAAAGTCCCCATCAGCTTACCGTTAGTATATCACCCCCGAAGCCACCGGCGGGATTCCAGCGTATTCGGACGGCGAGTTATCCCTTCAATTCTATTGCGCCTCCAATGGTGCCGGTGGCGCGATGAAGTCCGGATACGCGGTGCTCAGCAGCGACCGGTTCATCCAGACCAATTCCGCGCCCTTGGCCCCGGCCTTTTGGAGTTCCTTCGCCTTCGACTCGATCGTCTTGCCAGCCCATGCTGCTTCGTTGTAAAGCTTCGGCGAGGACAAAACCGAATTGACCTGTTTCAAGATCGCGGCCTTCTGTTTCACCAACGCATCAACGGCGGCATTCGCCAGCGCGGCGGAAACGGTTTCATCCAACAGGCTGAGCATGTGTTTGCCGGGGGAGGGCGATGGAGCTGCGGCGTCCGCCTTGAGCTTCGTCAGGAATCCCGGCCAGTCACGCACATCCGCTTCGGCGAGCAGCCCCTGCGATGCGGCGCTCGTTCCCTGTCCGCCGAGGACCATTTTCTTCGCCGTCATTCCCTCGAATACGAAATCCTGCGTCTCGATGTTGAGCGTGAGCCGGGTGAGCTTTGCGCCTTGCATCTGTTCGCTGTCCAGGGTGCAGTCCCCGGAGAAGACGACCTCGTTGGACGTGAAGTCGATATCCCCCCTATCCGCCGCCACGTTGCCCTGGGCATTTTTCAGCTTGACGTTGCCCTCGAGGACGATGCGCGAGGGCGTGCGCGAAGACTTGTCGGCGTATTCGAAATTGACGGTGTCGGCGCTCACTTCCATTGTGTCCGACTCGAGGGCACCGACGAATTTCATATGAACGTTTCCGGACATCTTCTTGGGCCCTGTCGCGGAATTGCCTATGAACAAGTCGGCAGCGATGTCCTCGACCGACTCGTATTTCGACGGCGCCAGAACGGCTTGGGCGAACGCAGCCAAGGAGCAGGCGGCGAGAATACCGCTCACAAGGCAGCACCGAGCGCCCCACTGGCGCGAGATCGGCAGACCCGAGCGCGTCATGGTGTGCGTACTCCAAGGGCAATACGGCCCCGGGCATCCTTCAATGTGTACGTTTGATCGTTCACCTGCACCTCGAATGCCGTTGCGTCGAGTTCCGTCCCGCTGTCGCGAAACGTGATCGGCTTGTCCGTCCGGGCCGTGCTCGTGGCATCGTCCCAGACCATGTCTTCCATCGTCACTGCTACCGGACCGGAGGTCAATTCAACCCCGCCGGTCAACTCGGCCTTACCATTGGCCTGGTCGAAGATACCTCGCGCCGCCGCGAACACAAAGGGATCCTGATCCTTCGCCTCGGCCACGGCCCTTACCCCCTCGATGGCCCACGCCTTCTGATCCGTCGACGCCGCCGATTCCGCGAAGACGCGAAACGTGGGTTTGCGCGATTCGCCGAGAGTGGGGGAGTAATCGTGCATCGTCAATTCCATCCGGCTCACGGTCGTCTGCGGCCCGGCTGCGGCAGTTTCGGGAGCAGACGCGGCTGGGGTCGACGTCTCCTGGATCGGCGCGGGAGTTGGCCCGCACCCGAGGGGTGCCAATAGTGCCACGAACCAAAGCCCGCGCCGCATCAGGCCGCAGCCTTGTTCTTGTCGTATATCAGCTTCAGGCCCTTGAGGGTCAGCAAGGGATCGACCACGTCGATCGTGGTTGCGATCTCCGCAATTACCGGGGCAAGCCCGCCCGTGGCGATCACCTTCGGTTTCGTATGGGTCTCCTCGCACATGCGCCGCACGAGTCCGTCCACCATGTCCGCATAGCCATAGGTAAGGCCGCTCCGGATATTCGACACCGTATCGCGGCCGATGACCGTGGGCGGCGTCGAGATGTCCACCCGCGGAAGCTTCGCGCAATGCTCGAAGAGCGCGTTCGCGGACAACTGAATCCCCGGCATGATGATGCCGCCCCGGTATTCGTGGTTCGCCGTCAGGTAGTCGAAGGTCGTGGCCGTCCCAAAGTCGATGATGATTAACGGCCCCTCGTGTTCCTCGAGCGCGGCGACGGCGTTCACGATGCGGTCCGCCCCGACTTCCTTCGGGTTTTCCGTCTGGAGCTTGACTCCCATCTTGATGCCCGGCTCGACCAAGATGGCCTCGAGATTGTAGGCGTCCCGGCAGAGTTGCTCGAGCCCCAGGTTGAACTGCGGCACGACGCTAGAAATGCACACGCCCGTGATTTCGCTGTTCTTCACGCCTTCCTGTTGCAAGAGCATCGTGAACAACAGGCGAAGCTCGTCGCCCGTCCGGTAGGTCGTCGTGACGAGCCGCCAATTGCCGCGCAACGCGGCGCCCTCGTACAACCCGATCACCATGTTGCTGTTGCCCACGTCAATCACGAGCAGCATGTCAGTCTCCGTCAAGAACCGTCAGGTCACCGCTTACGACGCGAATGCGGCCCCCGGGGGAGTCGACTTCCAGCGCGCCGATGTCGTCGATGCCGGCGACCACGCCTTCCGATTCGCCGCACCGAATGCGCCGGCCAACCAGGTTGCAAGCCTGTGCCCATTCGCGGCGAACGGCATCATGGCCACCCCAACGCAACAGGATAACCCATTGATCGAGGTGCGTCAAAATGCCGCGCAGGAGTTCGGCACGGTCCCACTCGCCCCCGGCCAGCATTTCGAGCGATCCGGCCTTGGCGCGGAGTTCCTCGGGAAAGTCCTCGGCCTTGTGATGCACATTGAGCCCGATGCCCAGCGCGATGCGCTCGCCCCGCTGTTCGATCAGGATGCCGCACACCTTGCGTTTGTCCAACAACAAGTCGTTCGGCCACTTGATCGTCAACGCACAACGCGGCGCGATCGCGTCGCGCACCGCCAGCGCTGCCGCGAAGACCAGCCCGCGCGCGTCTCCCTCGAGCGCCACCGTACACCACAACCCGAGCCCCGGCGCGCTAAACCACGTCCGCCCGAGACGTCCCCGGCCCATCGTCTGGCGATCCGCCACGACCGCAAGTCCCTCGAAGCCATGCTCCAAAACATACGTGTTGGTCGAGTCAATCTCGTCGAAGGTACGAACCTCGCGGCCCACGATCCGGGTACCGGGAGGATTCGATACTATTGGGGTATAGGGTGATTGCGAGGGCATTGCGTCCGATTGACCGTCGTTTGGCGACCACTCTACGTTGTTTATCCGAACCATGCCAATCGAATGGAACCCGGAGTTCACGCGACGAAAACCCAAACGACACCCGCCCGTCCATCCGGTCTATCCCCTCCGCCTCTGATATCATGGCCCCCTTGCTGTGGCGACGGTGTTTAACCACTCGCAACCGCACACCCACAAGCGAAAGGAGACACGAAATGAGGATGAATCTGGACAACTCGATCATGCGCAGGATCCTGGCGGCCGCAATCGCCATTGGCGCCGCCTCGATGGCCCCCGCCGTGGGCCAAACGGAGGCCCCCGTCGGCGCCGAGGCCGCGAAACCACTCACCTTGGGAATCGTCCTCTATCCCGGATTCGAGCTTCTCGATGTCTTCGGACCCGCGGAAATGTTCATCAACGTACCCGCGGACAAGCTCAAGATTGTCATGATCGCGGAAAATGCCGGCGCCGTGCCATCGAGCTCCGGCCCCACTCCCGGCGTGTTTAACGGCCCCAAGGCCGTCGCCGATTTCGGCTTCGACGACGCGCCCCCGCTCGATATCATCATGGTGCCCGGCGGGTTCGGGACGATCTCCGAGTTGGAGAACCCGAAAATGATCGCGTGGCTCAAGGAGCGGTCCCCGAAGGCGCAGTTGACCACCTCGGTATGCTCGGGTTCGGCGCTTCTCGCGAAAGCCGGCATCTTGGACAACAAGAAGGCGACCTCGAACAAGAACTTCTTCAGCTTCGCCACTGCCCAAAGCAAGGCGGTCGACTGGATTCCCAAGGCGCGCTGGGTCGAGGACGGGAATGTCGTCACCTCGTCGGGCGTATCGGCCGGGATCGACATGGCGCTTGCCGTAATTGCCCGCCTGTTCGGCGAACCCATGGCCGAGGGCATCGCCGATGGGACGGAGTACGTCTGGAACAAGGACCCGGCCAACGATCCCTTCGCCATCGAGGTAAAATAGCCGGGGCGCTCCGGCACCGGCGGACAGTAGGGCATCGAAAGATGGCGGAGAGGGCGAGATTCGAACTCGCGGTACCGCGAAGCGGCACAACGGCTTTCGAGGCCGCCGCCTTCAACCACTCGGCCACCTCTCCGTCAGAACAGGACAGCGATCATAGCATGCGGACCCGGGACCGTTCCATCCCCGAAGTTGCATCTGCATCGGGAGTAGACAGGCACCGGGTCAACGCATCTGCGCCCAAGCCGCGAGCGCGTCACGGCGATCGAAACAGGGATTCCACGGGCGCGCAGCCGGCATCGGGCCTGGCGCCCTTGCAGCACAGGAAAAGCGAATCCAGCTTCGAGCGCATCCGGGTCAGCGCGGCAATCTGCCCGTCAAGCTCGCGGACCTTGCGTTGCACCGTCGGCCCGACGTCTCCGCAGGTGGTGGCCCCGGCGTCGGCGAGTTCGAGCAATTCGCGGATGCTCCCGAGGGCGAAACCGAGCGATTGCAGGGTCTTGATAGACGTCAATCGCTGGACGGTGTCGTCGGGGTATTCCTTGTAGCGGTTGTCGCGCCGGTAGGGGGCCGGCAAGAGGCCCGCCTTCTCGTAATACCGGATGCTGTCGCGGGTCAGGCCCGATTGTTTCGCCACTTCGCCGATAAGCATGTGCGACCGCTCCAAGATTTCGCTTGACCGTGGAGGGTAGTCCACGGTTTACACTTCCTTCGCTGGGCCATTTCCGGCCCCAATCAGTGTAACGGAGCTTCCCATGGAAAGGAAAACGAAACATGAAGACCACGATGATGGCAATAGGCTTTGTGGGCGCGCTGGCCGCGGCGTTCACGATTTTTCCCGAGACGAGGAATTGTTTCATGCCGGCCGCTAACGCGGAAGCCAAGGCATCCCCCTTGGCGTGTTCGCTCGACAGCGCCGCTCTCCAAGAAAGGCGGGCCGGGATCATGAAGGACCTGTTCGGCAAGGCGCTCGAAGTCAAGGAACTCGACAACGGCTACACCGTCCGGTTCACCGGGGCGGAGCTTCCCACCCTGTTCGAGTTCATCTCCTCCGAGCGCGGGTGCTGTTCCTTCTTCGAGTTCACCCTCAAGATCGAGGCGGAGAACGGGCCGGTGTGGTTCACCCTCGCAGGCCGCGAGGGCGTGAAGGAAATCGTCGCGGCGGAGTTGGCGCCGGTGGCGAAACGGCTGGAACAGGAAGCCAAGTCCGCGAGGTGATCGGCGTTTATTTCGTTCGAGCAGATTCCGGTACGGGCGCGACTGCGGCGAAGGCATCTGCGATTGTGCGCGCGTCCTCGACATTTGTAGTGTAGGCGTCGCAATTGATGAGAATCGCGACGGCCAAGCCGAATTCAGGATAAAGCATCAGGGTCCCTTTGCCGCCCTGTGAACTCCCGGAATGGTGGATGCCTCGATGCTTCAGTTCCGGACTCGCCGGGTCGACGCGCCAACCGATGCCGTAGAGGGATGTTTCGCCGTTCTTCAGAACCTGAGGAGTGAATAACAGTTCGAGAGTTTCCGGCTTGAGGAATCCGGCCTTCAGGTGGGCAGAGCCGAACGCAACGAGATCGTCCGCCGTGGAGATGAAGCCGCCGCTTGCCCATTTGTTACTCAAATTGACCGGGAGGCTAATCCGTCTTCTGTCACCCATACCCGAGTAGAACGTCGTCTTGTTGGGTATCTCCTTGCCGAAAAACTCCGCCATCGTATTCGACATCGTCAGCGGCTCGAAGACATTCGCATCCAGAAACTCCAAGAAGGCCTCGCCGGAAGCGCCTTCGACGGCAGCACTGACAAGGTTCCACCCGTAACTCGAATAAGACACCTGGGTACCGGGTTCGAAGAGCAGGGGGTCGTTTTGGAAGATCGCCAGACTGTCTTTTACCGAGTCGTACTGTTTGCTTGACAGTCCCTCGACGCCTTGATAATGCCGGATTCCGGCGCTGTGTCCGGCCAGTAACCGGGTCGTGATCGGGTGGTCCTTGACCGGAAAATATATTACGTAGGTTTGGATGGGCTGGTCCAACTCGAGTTTGCGTCGCTCCACCAATAGTCCCACCGCCGACGCCGTCAAGACCTTGCTGATGCTCCCCACGCGGAATTTCGTCTCCCGCGTCACTGGCTCGTGCGTTTCCACATTCGCATATCCGAACCCTTCGGACCAGACGCTCGTCCCATCCCATGCGACAGAGACAGCGATTCCGGGGAATCCCTCGGCGATTCGCTGTTCGATGAACGCCCGGCTGTCCGCGATGGCGGGATCGAAGACGGGCAATTGCGCCCACGCCGTGGAGACGAGCAGAAGCGGTAAGATTCCCGCAAGTGCGGCCCGAACTCGTTTCCTGCTCATATTGCGCATGATTGATCCCTCCCGGCGTTGCCGTCCCGGCATGATACACCTGTTCGGCGTGTTCCTTTGGACGCTCCGGCGGCCCCAATGGTTGATTGCGGGAAACGACCGCGCTTTGAGTTCTTTCGTCGATCGCCCAAAGTGGAAGCGGCGTCCTCGCCGCTTTAAGTACGGCCTCATGCCGCGGGACTCCCCATCGGCGCGGCTGATGGATGCGCAAATTTGTCTACAACATCCAAGGCGTAGAGGACACCGTCTCCACTTTGGGTGGGCATGTGGCGATCCGGGCGCTCCCTCGCTACAATTCTAGCAAATGCCGACGAAAACAAACCCGGCGATGGGAGGGGATAGGCACATGAATGCGAAACCAATGACGTTTGGCCTGATTGTTGGCAATCGGGGCTTCTTCCCGGATGTGCTGGCGAAGGACGGCCATGAGACGTTGACGAAGCTGCTGAAGAAACTGGGCCACAAGGTGGTCGTGCTGTCGGACAAGGAAACCAAGTTCGGCAGCGTGGAGACGTGGGAGGACGCGCGGAAGTGCGCGGACTTGTTCCGGAAGAAGCGCGACGAGATTGACGGCGTCATCGTGACGTTGCCGAACTTCGGCGACGAACGCGGCGTGGCGGACACGCTAAAGCTGGCCGGGCTTAACGTGCCGGTGTTGATTCACGCATGGCAGGACGACGCGCGGAAGATGGACATCAAGCATCGGCGCGACTCGTTCTGCGGGAAGATGAGCGTCTGCAACAACCTCGTGCAATACGGCATCCCCTTCAGCCTGACGGCCCAACACACGATGGATCCGAATACGTCGGCGTTCCAGCTCGAATTGCATTGGTTTGCCGCCGTTTGCCGCGTGGTGAATGGCCTGCGCAATTGCCGTATCGGGGCGCTTGGGGCGCGTCCCGCCGCCTTCAACACGGTGCGTTACAGCGAGAAGTTGTTCCAACAAGCGGGGATAACCATCGAGACGCTCGACCTCTCGGAGGTGTTCGGCACGGCGGCGAAGATGAAGGATGGCGACAAGCGCGTTCTCGATAGGCTCAAGAAGATCAAGGGATATACGACGACACGCGGCGTGCCGAATGTCTCTCTCGTGAAGATGGCCAAGCTGGCGGTCATCATCGACGAGTGGATGGAACACTATTCGCTCGACGCGACGGCGATTCAGTGCTGGACGTCGATTGAGGAATTCTTCGGGATTACGCCATGCACCGTGATGAGCATGATGAGCGACTCGTTGCGGTCGTCGGCCTGCGAGACGGACGTATCGGGCACGGTGAGCATGCACGCGCTGGCGCTGGCGGCGCAGTCGCCGAGCTTCCTGCTCGACTGGAACAACAACTACGGTGACGACCCGGACAAGTGCGTTTGCTTCCATTGCTCGAACCTCCCGAAGAGCTGCTTCACGTCGCACTCGATGGAGTACCAAGAGATCATCGCGGGCACCGTGGGCAAGGAGAACACCTACGGATCGTTGTACGGCCGTATCAAGGCCGCGCCGATGACGTATTGCCGGGTGAGCACCTTCGACACGGAGGGCAGCATCGCGGCGTATATCGGCGAGGGCGAGTTCACCGACGACCCGCTCGACACCTTCGGCGGATTTGGGGTTGCGAAGGTCCCGGCGCTGCAGGAGTTACTCCAGTTCGTATGCAAGAACGGCTTCGAGCACCACGTCGCGGCGAACCACAGCGAGGTCGCCCGCGCCCTCGACGAAGCCTTCGACACCTACCTCGACTGGGAGGTCTATTGGCATGAGGGGACGCATGATTGATGCGTCATCGACGAGGGGTGTATTAATATTGACCAGTGGTAATAAACGGACTACTTAAAATGCCTTGACAAATCTGCCGGATATGAATAAGATTCGCCTTACTAGAGTACCTCCATCAATATGAGTGCCGAAATAGGCGTATAATCGCATACTTAAGAAGGCATATCGGGTTGAATTGCCGCTAAAGCGGCGGTATTGGGAGCTGGGCCGATGTCGTTTTCGTGCGTGTATTGTGGCGAAGAGATCGCCTCAGGTAACCCGGCATCGGGAAAGGTACAATTGGCGGGTTGTCCGCGCTGCCTGAACGCCTTCACGATCTCGTGGGTCAATGGCGATCCTGCGCCTCGTGAGATAGAGAATGTGGAGCGGGTTGATCGGTTGGCCCCGGCGGGATCGGTCATGGCGGGGGTGTTGGGGATGTTGGACGAAGTCCTCCCGCAGTTGCCCGTATTGCCTCATGTGCCGCAGCGGGCCTTGGCGCTCATCCACGATCCGCTCGCGTCGATGCGCCAATTGGCGGATCTCGTGAATGAGGATGCGGCCATCTCCATGAAGATCCTCCGCATTTGCAACAGTGCCATGTACATGTCGACCAGCGAGGTGAAAGATCTCCAACTCGCGTGCGCGCGACTCGGGATGAAAACCATCGCGAACATCACGTACGCGGTGACGAATGGGAACTTGTACCGGTCGCCAAATCCTGCGCTTCGCGACTTGATGGAACAAATGTGGCGCCACGCGATGGCGACGGCCCACGCCGCGGATGCCCTCGCGGAGAAGACCCAGGGAATCGACCGGAGCCTTCCTTTCATCGCGGGCTTGATCCACGATATCGGCAAGCTGGTCCTCTTGGACACGCTCGCCAACAAATACAAGGGGCCGGTTGGGCGTCTCCGGCAAACGCCGGAATTAATGATTAAGGCCATCGACCTGTTCCACCCCACGGTCGGGCTTCAAGTCGTCCAGTACTGGCGCATGCCCAACGAGTTCGCGTTCTCGACTTATTACGGAGGCACGCCGGATGCCGTCGGAGAGGCGCAATGGCGGCCGCTGGCACATATTGTGTGTCTCGCGAGCGCCATCGCCGACTCGTCGGGGTTCCCGATTGGCGAGCCCACCACGGAACTCGAGGGGCACGCCTCCGTCGCGGCGCTCGGGCTGAGCCAAGACGTTGTCACCGGCGTTCGCGATGGATTGCCCGAGACCGTCGAGTCCCTCCTCAACGCGCTTGGGGCGGCATAATTCACCGAGCCGCGTTCCTGCCCAAAGCATGCGGTGCCCGCTGTCCGCCGCGAATGATCGGCGATTTGTGTTCCACCGTCCCCAATCCCCATAGTACCCGCTCTTTGGAGACACGCCAATGAGCGATCTGGGCAAGAAGGTCCGTCTAAGCCGCATTTTCAGCCATCCGTCTGGGCGCATCCTGACGGTGGCGATCGATCACTTGATCAATTATCCCGACGGAATCCCGGAAGGGCTACGGACGCTCGGCGCGACGCTCGATGCGATCGTCGAGGCGCGGCCCAACGCGGTCACGTTGAACAAGGGCGCGGCGACGCGGTTGATGCCCAAGCACGCGGGCAAAGTCCCCTTCATCGTGCAGTCGATGTCGCTGAGGCCGGATTCGCCCACCTTCGCGTCCAACGCGACGGTCGAGGAAGTGGCGGCGATGGGCGCCGACGCGATTGCCGTGGCGATGTTCGTGAAGGGGCCCACGGAGATCGAATATCTTCGGCACCTATCCGCCGTGGTGCGCGATTCGGAGCGCGCGGGGTTGCCCGTCATCCCGCACATTTATCCTCTGAGCAGCGGCGACGAGAAGGTCTCGGTCACGCACCAACCCGAGGACATATTCTACGCCGTGCGGATGGCGCTCGAACTGGGCGTGGACGTGATCAAGGTGCCGTACACCGGAGATATAGCCTCGTTCCGCGACATCATATCGCTAACCCCGGTCCCGGTGGTCACGGCGGGGGGACCAAAATGCGGCACGCTCGATGAGGCGGCGGCGATGATTCGCGATATCGCGAAGACGGGCGCGGCGGGCTCCACAGTGGGCCGGAATGTGTGGGGCTTCCCGGACATTCCCCGGGCGATCCGGACCTTACAGGAGGCGATGTTTGGAGAGTAGGCTGGGGAGCCCGGCGCTCACGGTGGGAACCGCTATTTGCCCGGTTGTTGGAAGGCGGAGGCGACGCTGGGCGGATTCGCAGACACCGGTACGATCATCTGCTGTGAACGAAAGGAGACGGGAAAATGAAACGAACCAACACCTGTCCGAAATGCGGCTCGGGGGATGTTATCGCCGGCAATTGGATTGGGGGTCAAGGTGCCGGAGGACCCACTTACGTAGCAACTTATCGCAATCCAACCGCGTTCATTTTTAAGGGCCGCTCGGACTCGAAGGTGTCCCCGTACGTATGCGCCGAGTGCGGTTACATCGAGCTTTACGCGGACTCCCCCGAGAAACTCGACACATCGAAAACATAACGGCGCCTCCCGGTCGCGTTTAGCCGGCGGAGTGGGGGAGAGGGGGTACGTTGACCCTGCGCCTGTTCGATGGTAACGTACCCCAATCGCCCCGCCCAGTGTGCGTGCTTCGGGCGCGGGGACCCAGTCAAAACCCAAAGGAGAGGCAATCGTGAAGATATCGGACATTGATTCGTCGGTCGCGCAGAACGCCATACAGGCGGCCATCGAGAAGGCCAATTCGGCCCATCTCAAGATGAACATCGCCATCGTGGACGCGGGCGCAAACCTGAAGGCCTTCGCGCGGATGGACGGCGCTTGGTTGGGGAGCATCGATATCTCGATCAAGAAAGCGAAGACGGCGCGCTTCTTCGAGTTCCCGACGGGCGAGGTGGGCAAGTTGAGCCAGCCCGGCGGCCCCCTCTACAACATCGAGCACTCGAACGGGGGACTGATTACCTTCCCCGGCGGCATCCCTTTGAAAAATGCCGCAGGCGAGGTCATCGGCGGGATTGGCGTCTCCGGGTCCTCTGTTGAAAACGACCATATGGTCGCGCAGGCCGGCGCGGACGTGGCCGCAAAGAGCTGAACGAGGCCCCGATTCGGGCAATTTCGTCCGAAACGTTCCATGAATCGCCGTTCCTAGCCGGATCAACGAATCAAGCGGTTGACCCCCGCCGCGATGGATTGCTAGTATGCACGATCACGTCAGGCTGTGCATGGGCGAAACGCAATACGAGGCGATGTCATGGAACGAATTCTATCGCGGTTATTGGCCATTGGATTCTGTCTTGGAGGGGTGGTCGCCGGGGCCGCGGACTTGCCCGGTGCGGGCGATGACACGGGTAAGACCGTGGTCTATCGCGATACGTTCGGCGTTCCCCACATATTCGCGCCGACGCCCGAGGCGGGCCAATACGCCATCGGGTACGCCACGGCGGAGGACCGGCCCGAACAACTGCTAATGAATTTCCTCACGGGCATCGGGGAACTGGCCTCGGTGGCCGGGAAGGCTGCGGTCGATTCGGATCTGCGGGCCCGGATGTGGGACCACTACGGGGTAGGCCAGCGCAAGCTGGGCGAATTGAAGCCGGAAGTCTTGGGCCATCTACAGGCCTACGTCAAGGGTATCAATGACTTTTTCGACGCGCATCCCCAAGATCGCCCGGCGTGGTGGGGCGATCGGAAAGTGGATGACGCCATGATTCTCGCGTGGGGTCGGTTGTTTCTGTACAACTGGTCGATCGACGAAGTGTTCGAGGACCTCGAGCGGGGCGGCGTGAAAGGAAACTACCAAAAGGCGCTGCGCGGCTCGAACCAATTCACGGTGGCACCCTCGCGTAGCGCGGAGGGAGCGGCCATCCTCGCGGTCGACCCGCATTTGTCTTGGTGGGGCCCGTCGCGTTTCTGGCAATTGCGCATCCATGCGGGCGACTTCGAAGGCAGCGGTGTGACCTTGGCTGGATCGCCGTACATCGGATTGGGCCACAACGCGAACGTCGCGTGGGCGATGACGACGGGCGGTCCGGACACGGCCGATGTCTTTGAGCTGACGCTCAATGAAGACGGCACGAAATACATGTACGACGGAAATTGGCGGGACCTAACGTCACGCGAGGTCACGCTAAATGTTCGTGGCGAGGACGCGCAGGTCCACACGTTGTGGTTTTCGCATCACGGCCCGATCATTTCGCGCCAGGGTGGCAAGGCCTATGCCGGCGCGGTGTCCTACGGGGAAGAGGTGACGCTCGAAGCGTGGCACCTGCTGAACATGGCCAAGGATTATAGGGGCGCGGTGGCGGCGATGGACACCCTCACGTTTTTCCCCCAAAATATCATGATCGCCGACACCTCCGGAAACATCTATTACCAGCGGACCGGACGCGTGCCGCGTCGCGCGGATGGTTACGATTGGTCGCGGCCCGTGGACGGGTCGACCCCGGCATCGGAATGGCAAGGAATGCACCCGGCGTCGGACCACTTGCAGGTATTGAATCCCCCCCAAGGGTACATGCAGAACTGCAACATCCCGCCAGACGCGATGATGGTGGGAAGCCCGTTCTCGCTCGATAAGACGAAGGACTACCTGTACGCGGGCCCCGGCTACGGCGACCAGCGCGGCGGTTGGACGCAACACCGCGGCGCGCGCGCCCTCGAGTTGCTGCACAACGACGACTCGGTGACGGCGGCCGAAGCGCAGGCCTACATAAACGACATTCATCCCTTCGGAACCGACCGCTGGATCGAGGCCTTGAAGCAGGCCGACGCCAAGCACGGCGCAACGTATGCCTCAGACCCGAACTACACCGCTTCCCTTCCCGAGGTCCTCGCGTGGGACGGCGAGACGGGGGCGGACTCGACGGCAGCGCTGAAATTCTACTACTGGAAGCGCCAGCTCAAAGACGACCTGGGCGGTAAGTCGCTCGAGGATTTTGGCAAGGGGATTGACGCCTTTTACTCCGTCGTCGAAGACAAGCCAGCCCCGCCAATCGCCGTGAGCGATGAAGACTTGGCACTATTGGCGCAGACCTTCGCCAAGGGAATGGCGCGGCTTGCCGCCGACTATGGTTCCTTGAAGGCCGTCTGGGGCGACAAGTTTCGCGTCGGTCGCGATGAGGCCTCTTGGCCCGTCGAGGGTAGCGACAGCGTCATCGGGCGGACCCTGCGGAGCATGGAGTATGCGAAGGAACGGGATGACCACACCCAATGGGGCGATGGCGGGCAAACCTCGACGCAAATCATCGTGTTGACCAAACCCGTCCAGAGCTGGGGATATATCCCCGTCGGCGAAAGCGACCGGAAGGACTCGCCCCACTATCGCGACCAGGCGGAGAAGCTCTTCAGCACGCGGACCTTGGAGCCGACCCGGTGGATGGCCAAGGACCTCGTCGGGCACATCGAGTCACGGACAATTTTGGAGAACGCGCCGAAATAGCGCAACGCCGGATAGCCGAAACCAAACGGCCGAACTTTTGCCCGTGCATTCCCGGTCGCATCGAATGTCCATATCAACCGATCGACAAATTCTTTGTGTTCTTTGCGTTCTTTGAGGCCAATTAATTGAGTCAATGAATTGCCTCAAAGAACGCAGAGATCGCAAAGAAGTACGCCCTGATATTCTGCGAAGGAAAACAAGATTCTGACAGGTAGCAGCACAAAGAATCGATGATGACTTCGACTTCCGGCGAGATCGAGTAAGATAATGTCAGGAGACACGCCATGAGCGATCAGGAACTGCTCGACCGGATCGTGTGCGATCCCAAGGTGATGACCGGCAAACCGGGAATCAAAGGCACCCGGCTGACTGTCGATTACATCCTTAACCTGCTCGCACATTCGTCGACCGCTGGCGATATCCTGGCCGAGTACAGTGGCCTGAAGGCCGAGGACATCCAAGCGTGCCTGTTGTTTGCATCGCGCTCGCTGTTGGACACGACGTTTATGCCGCTGGTCGCAAATCGCGCGTGAATGCGCTTTGCCTTCCGGTTTCCAAGTTCTACTTGGGGACCCACTTGCCCCAAAGCCGTGCTTTGACCGTTCCTTCTGTCCCTTCCGTCCTTTCTGTCCTTTTCGTAACTTCGCTCGTTTACAGGCTTTCTCGCGAATTCTGTGCCCGCGTGGAATCCGAGAATGCCCGAGCGCAGGGCTTTTATCGATGACGCCGTCAATCGGGAACACCGCATGGCCCGGGTCCTACTGATCGGCCTCGATGGGGCCGAGCCCAGCCTCGTCGAGCGATGGATGAACGAGGGGCGCATGCCGGCCCTCGCGCGCCTTCGCCGGGACGGCGCGTACCTGCCATGCGCGAGCACAACGCCTCCCGCGACCTTTCCCGCGTGGACGACCTGCATGACCGGGGTCAACCCCGGCCGGCACGGCATCTTTGATTTCACCGAGCTGAAAACGGGCGAATACGGCCTCCGGTTCACCGGCGCGGGACGCCGCCGCGCCCCGGCGATCTGGAAAGTCCTGTCCGACCAAGGCCGCCGGGTGTGCGTGCTCGGGGTCCCAGCGACCTACCCACCGGAGCCCGTGAATGGGGTGATGGTTTCCGGTTTCGATTCGCCCGTGTGTACTGTGGTGGACCGTTCATTCGTGCATCCGCCAGAAGTCTACGATCTAGTGCGCAAATGGACTTTCGCCGATTTCCA
>CANKTP010000076.1 GCA_947486375.1 Candidatus Hydrogenedentota bacterium
GCCTCCGCCACGATCCGTTCCGCCTCGACCTTCGTCTCGCCGTAGTAATTCACGGGGTTCGTGGCGTCGGCTTCCGTGTACATGCCACGCGCGCCGTCGAATACGTTGTCCGTGGAAACGTGGACGAGACGGACGCCCTCGCTGGCGCAAGCGTGCGCCCACGAGCAAGTCATGTCGATGTTCGCCCGCACCGCCTCGTCCGGGTGCGCCAGGCAATAGTCGATATTGGCGATGGCCGCGCAATGAATCACCGCGTCTATCGAGTTCTCCCGAAGGAAATCCGCCACGGCGCTCCCGTCGCCCGAATCGAGCGCATGCCACCGGACCCACGACGGCGCTTGCGCGGGTACCTCGCGCGAAACGGCATGAAGCTCCCAACCTTCGGCCTGCGCGAGGATGCTCCCGGCGACAAACCCCCGCGCGCCAGTGACGGCCAATTTCCGCTTGTGCGGATTGGATTCCGGATTATCTGAAATCCGGGTAGAAATTGTCGTCATGCCATCTCCTCGATATACACTAAATTACACTATACTCGATACATTGCACGGTGCCCCCCATCAATCCACGGAGATGCTTCACATGGAACCTCGTATCACGCTCATCACCCTCGGCGTCGCCGACCTGGATCGCTCGATCCGTTTCTACCGCGACGGCTTAAAGCTACCGCTGCGGCCTGGCCCCGAAGGCGTCGCGTTCTTCGAGTTGCGGGGCACATGGTTGTCCCTGTATCCCCGCGGGTCCCTTGCGGAGGACGCCACCGTTCCGGCCGCCGGTTCGGGGTTTCGCGGCTTTTCCCTCGCGCACAACGTCAGGACGCCCGAAGAGGTGGATCGCCTCCTCGACGAGGCCGTCGCCGCCGGGGCCACGCTGATCAAACCCGGACAGAAAGTCTTCTGGGGCGGATACTCAGGCTATTTTTCGGACCCAGACGGTTTTCTCTGGGAGGTCGCCTGGAACCCTCATTTTTGGGTCGAGTGACAACCCGCGCGTTGGCTCACCGGAAACGCGATCGAGCTCCATGCGTCCGCGCCGGTATGGACGTCTGTTATAATGAGGGCGAATTGGCGGGCTTCAGGCCAACTTCGAGAAGGAACGGAGGTCCCGATGACGCGTATGATTGAGATAGCCGCCGCCCAGATCGACCTTGCCGAGTTGATCGAGGCGGCGAAGAACGGCGACGAGGTGGTGATTACGCGCGACCACTTGCCCGTGGCGAAGTTGGTTGCGGTGCCGGGAGAAAAACCGCGGCCGCGTCCGAAATTCGGCAGCGCCAAGGGAGAGTTCGTCATGGCGGACGATTTCGACGCTCCGCTGGAGGATTTCAAGGAATATATGTAGTGACATTGCTCCTCGACACGCATGTATTTCTATGGTTTATCCTGGGTGACCCTCGCATGGGGCCATCCGCGCGGAAGATAATCGAATCCCCGGACAATGATTGCTACCTGAGTATCGCCAGCATCTGGGAAGCAGCCATCAAGGTGAGTATCGGGAAATTGCCGCTTGGCCACCCGTTCGAATCGTATATAAGCTGTAAGTTGGCTGAGAACGGAATCTCCATACTTCCAATAAGCATCGCACATGCGGCGCGAATGACCGCCCTGCCGTTTCACCATCGAGATCCCTTCGATCGCCTCTTGGTGGCCCAAGCAATGACGGAGAGCATGGTCATTGTCAGTTCGGATTCGATATTGGATCGATACCAAGTTACTCGAATCTGGTGATGCGTCTCCCAGCGCCGGTGTCCACGGCGCTGGGAGACGCATGGTTTGAACCCAGCCCAATCGACGGATATGATCGCGCGGCCATGATTGTCCTCGCCGCCGATACCAGCACCTCCTTCAACAGCGTCGCCGTATGCGACGGGGGCGCGGTGTTGGCCGAGTCATGCGCAAACCTGGGCCGAAGACATTCCGAGCGCTTGCTCGATACAGTCGATTGGGTCTTGTCCGAGGCGGGCCTCACCCTCGACGCCATCGAACTACTCGCGATCGCCGTCGGCCCCGGCTCGTTTACCGGGCTCCGCGTGGGCGTCGCGACATGGAAAGGGCTTGCGGCCGGGTTGAATGTCCCCTTGGCCGGAATTGGGACCCTTGATGCCCTTGTGCGCACCGCGCCCTTCATAAACGAGACCGTGTGCCCCCTGCTCGATGCCCGCATGAAGGAAGTCTTCGGCGCCGTCTACCGCTTCGACTCGGGCCAACGCATCGAGATGGCCTCGGCGCGCGTGGCGTCCGTCGAGTCAATCATCGGGGGATTGAAAGGACCGGTCACCTTTCTCGGAGACGGCGCGGCTCTTTACCGCGATCGAATCCTCGAATGCGTGCCCGGGGCGCATTTCATGCCGGATGCATTCTCGATTCCGCGCGGCTGGGCCGTCGCCGCTGAGGCACTTGATCGAATCGCGCATGGGCTGGAAGCGGACGCTGCCCATGTGGAGCCCTTCTATTTGCGCAAGGCCCAGGCGATGACGATCCTCGAACGGCGCGCCGCCGAGACCGTGGCGCCATGAGGTCCCCGCAACAATCGACGATTGTATACACTCCGCTCGAGGAGCGCCATCTTGAGGCGATCTTGCCAATCGAGGCCGAGGCCTACCCCGAAGCTTGGACGGTGGGCATGTTCCGAGACGAAATGCGCAGCCAAAGGTCCTATTTCCGGGTGATTTTCGCCGGGGAGACCTTGATTGGGTATTGCGGTTATTGGCTTGTCCTGGACGAAGCCCACATCACGAGCGTGACGGTCGCCCAGGCATTTCGTGGCCAGGGATACGGACGCGAACAGCTGACGCATTTGCTCGAAGCCGCACGGGAACAGGGCGCCGTCCTCGCAACGCTCGAGGTGCGCGAGTCGAATTTGCCAGCAAAGTCGCTTTATGAGAACATCGGGTTCCGGCGTGTCGGGCTTCGCAAAGGCTACTATTCGAAGACGAACGAAAATGCACTCGTCATGTTGAAGGACCTGGTTTGACGGGTTGACGAGGTCAAGGATTAGGTCGACGGGGCCGATAGACGTGTCAGGCGGCACTTTATTGATATAGGGTCATCATGAAAATTTTAGGACTCACGGGCGGCATTGGCGCGGGGAAGTCCGAGGCCGCGCGTATGTTCGAGGAATTCGAAATCCCAGTGATCGACGCGGACCGCGTCGGACACGCCGTGCTCGAGCCGGGCGGGGCCGCGGTCGAGGGAGTAATCGAGGCCTTCGGGCCGGAAATTTTGACGGATGGAATCATCGATCGGTCAAAGTTGGCCAGTCGTACGTTCGGAAACTCCGGCGCATTGGCACGATTAAATGCGTTGACGCATCCCGCCGTGGGCGCGGAAATCGGAAAGCGGATCGCCGACTTGGCCGCGAAGGGGAATCGGTGCGTCCTGATCGAGGCGGCCCTGCACGCGGAGAACGGGAAGCTGGGACCGGGAATCGAGGGCCTCGTATTGGTCACGTGCCCGAGGGAGGAACGATTGCGGCGCCTGACGTCGGGGCGCGGGATGACGGTTGAGCAAGCAAACGCCCGAATCGACGCGCAAACGCCCCCCGAGACGAAGATACCGTTGGCCCGCTGGATCATCAATAATGGCGGAAGCGTAGGCGACCTAAGGCGTTGCGTGGCCCAAGTGGCCGGGGAGTTATCGGCATGAAACTGAGGTTCTCCAAGTGCCCGGAATGCGGTGCCGTGTTTCCCCGGATACTCGACCGGAACCCCCTTTGCGACGAATGCCGGGAAATCGAACACGCGGAAATCGA
Source organism: Candidatus Hydrogenedentota bacterium (assembly GCA_947486375.1). GTDB lineage: Bacteria > Hydrogenedentota > Hydrogenedentia > Hydrogenedentales > CANKTP01. The sequence continues at coordinate 3,748 of CANKTP010000076.1, forward strand.
TCGGATAGAAAAGGCGCTCGAGCGCGACCCGATGTTGGCCGCGGACCAACTTGCCGAAGTCACGGGGTTGCCCTTGGACGTGGTGGTGCGCCGAATGCCGTCGGCGATTGTCGAGGTCCCGGAGGAATCCCTTCCTGAAGTTCCCTGCACACGTTGCCAGAAGCGGCTGGCCGATCCGGGCGGGGTGCATTGTTTCGACTGCCGGATGGAGCTTCTGGACGAAATCCGGGCCATCAACAACGAGTTGTACAAGATAGTGGCTCCGCGCCAATACAGCATGTTCCGTTCGCCGACAAGCGTCGAGGCCCTCAAGGCCCTCGAGATCCTCCGAAGGAGGGCCGAAAACTCGAAAATTACGCTCACGGGGTGGAGAAAGCGCCCGCGCATGGGAGGCTACGAGTCGCCGTCATAGCCGCAAAGCCCCGCCGATATGTCGCGACGGACGCGGGCGAAACAAGTGGTGCGACGAATTCAACTCAAATCGCCCCGTCACCATGAACGGGGTACCTGCAGCGGTATGGAACCGCAAGGACTTATATGCGAATTGCGGTCGTAATACTGGCGTTTTTGACCTCGAGCGCGCAGGCAGGCGAGCTCGCGCGGCGAACGGCCACTCTCGACGAACTGCGCCGCGTGCTTCCTCGAGTCGACGCTTTCGAGGAGTGGCTCGATAAGTCTGGCGAGCTTCCTCCCGATTTCGCGAAGATGCCGTCGGTTCCGGGACTGCCGCCGCTCTTGTCCGACGCGCAAGGCAGCGCCGTTTCGACGCCCGCCGGATGGCGGGTCCGCCGCGAACATTTGTTGGAGGAGGTGAAGCGCTACATCGCCGGTTCCGTTCCGCCTGCGCCCGGCAATCTAAGCGCGACGGTGCTCTCCGAGTCCGAGATGGAAGCGACGATTCATCGGGAAGTGGAACTCCGATTCGGCCCCGGCCTGAAGGCCAAGCTTTGGATGGAATTGTTCATCCCCGCCGGCGAGGGACCCTTTCCCGTCTTCATGACCCAAGAGAACCACCGAGGCTGGGCGCAAATTGCGGTCCGCCGGGGGTATATGGGCGTGGTGTATGCCGGAGCGGACACTCGGGACGATACGCCCACTTTTCTCGACGCCTATCCCGGGTACGATTGGTCGAAACTCACGCGCCGGGGCTGGGCGGCCGGGCGTTGCATCGACTATCTCGAATCGATTCCGCAAGCCGACACGAAGCGCATCGTATTGACCGGTCACTCGCGCAACGGGAAGAGCTCCCTCATCGGCAGCGCCTTGGACGAACGCATTGCCTGCGTGATTTCGTCCAGTTCCGGGGCAGGAGGCTGCAATCCCGCCCGGTACTTCGGCGAGGAACAGTTCGGCGAGGGCATCGAGTTGATCACCCGGGGTTTTCCGGACTGGTTTACGCCGCGGTTCCGATTCTTTGCGGGCCGCGAGGACAAGCTTCCCGTGGATATGCACACACTCGTCGCGCTTAGCGCGCCACGGCCGTGCCTGCTCGCAGTTGCGCTCAACGACAACGTCGAGAGCACATGGGCGGTCCAGGAAACGTACAAGGCAGTGAAACCCGTCTACCTCCTCCATGATGCCGGGGAACGCTTCCGTATTTGCTGGCGGCCCGGCGGCCATGAAACCTCGGCCGCCATCATCGAGACCTATTTGGACTGGTGCGACAAGCAATTTGGGCGGGGCCAGGCGGATTTCCCCGAACGCTTCGTATATCCGGTCATCGACAAAGGCGAAGACATTTCCACGCCGGCGTTGCCACTCGGGGGGACACCATCGCCGCTAACGAGAGATGCGCTGGCGGCCGCGGTGCGGGCGATGCTTGGAGACGCGCCCCCGAATACTCCCCCGGTCGTCTCCGAATACGGAAAGGAACCCGCGCATGTCGCCACGCTTCTTGGCCGCAACGCCCCCCTCGATGGAATTGTCCGTAAGTCGCTTGTGTTTGGCGAATATATCGATGGCGACCTCTATCTTCCCGGGGAGTCCGCGGACAAGACGGACGCCTCGGTGCCGGTGGTCCTTTGGTTGCACCCGGTCAGCAACGCCAAGGGCTATTCCGCTTCCTACATTCGCGGGCAACAGCCTTACCTCACCTTCGCCAAGGCGGGCTACGCGGTATTTTGTTTCGATCAGATCGGCAGCGGGCGGCGTGTCGAGGAAGCCGAACACTTCTATCGCCGGCATCCCGGTTGGTCGCTCATGGGAAAGACCTTACGGGACGCGCAGGACGCCCTGGACGCGATCGCGATGCAGCCGCAGCTGGACCCGTCGCGGGTATATGTCGCCGGGTTCGCCTTGGGCGCGACGGTGGCGCTGCATCTCGCGGCCGTGGACGATCGGCCCGCGGGGTACGCGATCGTGGCGCCGCCCGCGCCGTTTAGACTCGACCTTGCCGGGACCCCCTATGGAGGCATTGCGCGATGGGCCGTCGATCTGGCCTTGGTGCCCCGCCTGACGGGGTACCTCGGGTCCGAGCACGCCATCCCGTACGATCTGACCGATTGCATGGCGGCCATGGCGCCGAAGCCGTTGCTTCTGGTGACGCCGAGCCTGGGACGGGAGACACCGGCGTACCACCGGAATGGCACGCTTCGACCGGTGAAGGAGGCCTATCGAAGCGCGGATGCGGGAAGTGAGTTCGTTCATGCATCGCCGGAGACCTACGTCCACTTCGATTCGTCGAACCAGCAATTGGTCCTGGATTGGCTCAACCGCATTGGGCAGGCCGGGCGTGCGAAGTAGGATTGCAACCCGGCAAACGAAAGAAACCGGCGCCCGATGCGTGTCGATCGGGCGCCGGTTCGCGAGTGCGCGATCCTAATTCGTCTTTGCGGGCGGGGGTGGGGTGGAAGACGGCGCGGGGGGCGGTCCGCCGGGTCGATTTGCCGGGCGATCGTCGGGCGCAATGAACCCGTCGCCGTTCCGATCGAACCGCGCGAAGGCCTCGCTGTCCATGTTGGGCATGGCGGTCTTGGCTTCCTCGAGCGACACTTTGCCGTCGGTGTTCGCGTCGGCTTCCATGAGGCGCCGCATCATCTCGCCTCGGCGTTCGCCGCCAAGCCCGCCGGGGCCGCCCGGGCCACCGGGCGGCGGCGCGTCTTCCTTCGAGACGAAGCCGTCATGATTGGAATCCATGCGGTCGAAATTCTCCCTCGGGAATCCGGGGCGCTGCGCCGCTGCTTCCTCGTAAGAGACCTTGCCGTCGCCGTCCTTGTCCGCTTCCAGGAAGCGCACCATGCGGTCGCCGCGCCCGCCGGGCCCACCCTCGCCTCCCGGGCCTCCGGGCCGGCGGTCATCGCGGGTGAGAAACCCGTCCGCATTGGTGTCCATGCGCTTGAATCGCTCGGCATTCATGCCCGGCAATTTCGCCGTGGCCTCCTCGAGCGAAACCTTGCCGTCCGCATTGGCGTCCGCCTCCATGAAGCGGGCCGGGCCTCCGGGCCCGCCGGGCGGCGGCCCCGGCGGCGCGGAAGGAGGCGCCTTCTGCGCGTGGGCAATGCCGCCCAACGCAAGCGCGGACGCCAGGGCGTATGCGTTGAATTTCGATCGGATGTGCATCGGTAAACTCCTTCGGTGTATTGAAGAGACCCCGGACCACGGTTAAAATCCGGGATTCTTCATCCTGTTTCAAATTACATGGAGTATACATGGCCAACCCCGCGATAGACGAAACCTTCATATCGCGGTTTGGCGCGTCGCCAGGGGGATATTGCCAAGCGCCCGGCAGGATCAATCTCATCGGCGAACATCTCGATTATAACGGGCTGCCGGTGCTCCCGATGACGATAGACCGGCGCGTTCGAGTCGCCTATGGGCCGGGCGAAGGGGGACGCATCCGGATCGAGAATCTCGATGCGCGGTTTGCCCCCGCCCAGTTCGTAAACGCACCATCCATCCCGGAATCTGGACAAGGAGCCTGGGACAATTATGCGCGCGCGGTGGTCCGGGAACTCAATGCACACTTCGCCGCCGGGGATTTTCCCGGCTTGCACATGGTCGTGGAGGCGACGCTCCCGGATGGGGCCGGACTGGGCTCATCGTCGGCCTTGATGGTGGCCGTCGCGCTTGCTTATCTCGATCGGCTGGGCATTCGTATCGACAAGGACATCTCCCGTTTCGAACTTTCGGGGCTCCTCGCGCGCGCCGAGCGCGGCACGGGAATCGCCGGGGGGGGCATGGACCAAACGATCGCGCTCGCCGGGGACGAGGTGCACGCGGTGAAGATAGATTTCAATCCCCCGCGAATCGAACGAATACCTTGCCTAGGAAGTCACCGGTTCGTGGTGTGCAATTCGATGGTCGAGGCGAGAAAGACCGGCGCGGCGCGCCACTTGTACAACGAGGGGCCCGCGGCGTGCAGGGTGGCCCGCGCCTTGGTCGAAAGGTACTTGCAGGCCGAATGGGACCCCGGGATCGAACTTCGCGACCTCGGGGATCTCTGGTTCGGGCCGCTTTGCCTCACCCACGAAGAGGCAGGGAAAGTCTTCGACAAGGCGATTCCGGCGGAACCGCTAGGTTTCGAGGACGCCGCGCGCCGCATAGGCTGTAGCGTCGCGGAGTTGCGCGCGACCCTCCCCCGGGACTTTCCCGAGCCCGCGCGCGGATTCCGCCTCCGGGCCATGGTACGGCACGTACGGACGGAATTTCGACGGGTCGAATGGATGCGGGACGCCCTCATCGGCGGAGACGCCGAAGGGGCAGGGGAATCGATGACCGCGTCGCATAAAAGTTGCGCGTCGGATTACGGTGTGAGTTGCCCCGAACTCGACGCGCTGGTCCGCGCGGCGCTCGAGGCCGGCGCGATCGGTTCTCGAATGACCGGCGCGGGGTTTGGCGGGTGTACGATTAGTCTCGTCGAGGAGGAAATGACGGGGCGGTTCGTCCAAGGAATGGCCGATTCGTACTACGGCGGCGCGCCGCCTCCGAACGCCATACTTCCGGTCAGGGCGGCCCCGGGCGCCGGATATTGTTGATACGCTCCCATGATAGTATGTGTCCGTGATCAGGAGGCATTTTCATGAGCGATGAACGCCAGACGGTCCTCGTGACCGGCGCCTCGGCCGGCATCGGCGAGGAACTTGCCCGGGTCTTCGCAAAAAACGGGCACAATGTCGTGCTCGTGGCGCGAAGCAAGGACAAACTTACGGCCCTCGCCCGCGAACTGCGAGAGACACACGGCGTCACGGCGACCGTGATCGCCATGGACCTCGCCGGGCCGGAGGCCGCCGGCAAACTCGAGGCGGCCCTCGAACGCAAACGCATCGCGATCGACATCCTCGTGAACAACGCCGGCATGGCCTTGGTGGGCGCGTTCCAGGATGTGGAACGCGGTCGCCACATGGCCCTGCTGCAATTGAACGTCGTGACGCTCACCGAACTGACGCACCGGCTATTGGGCCCGATGATCGAGCGCGGCCACGGGCGCATCCTGAACGTCGCCTCGATCGTCAGCTTTTTCCCGACGCCGTCGTTCGCCCTTTACGGGGCGTCGAAGGCCTACGTGCTCTCGTTCAGCGAGGCCCTGTCCCAAGACCTTCGCGGCACTGGCGTGACGGTCACCGCACTATGCCCCGGCTACACCGAAACGTCGATGATCAGCCAGGGCTTCGCCGACATGGGGAAGAAAGGGCTCGAGACGAAGTTGCCTTCCCTGATAAAACTGACTCCCGCGGCCGTCGCACGCGAGGGATACAAGGCCTGCATGAAGGGCAAGGCCGTCCATGTGGATAGGCTCAGCAACGATCTCGCGGCGCAGTGGATTCGCTTGCAACCGAAGTGGCTCGTCCGCAACGTGGGCGGGCTGCTGGCGCGATTCGCCCGGTAGGCCCGTCTTCTCAGGCCGGCGCGGCGTGCTGCGCGGGCACCGGCTGATACTCGACAAGCTCGACGCGGTTTCGGCTCGCGTGCTTGGCCCGGTACAGGGCTTGGTCCGCCTGGTTGACGATTCCCAAGGCGGTGGCCTCGGTCCCGGGACGTAGCCACGCGGCCCCGAAACTGGCGGTGACGGGGATCGCGGCGGAATCGAATTCGACCGCATTCTCGGCGATGCACGCGCGGAAACGATCAAGGACCGTGAAGGCGCACTCCCAAGGCAATCCGGGGAACAGCGAGAGAAATTCCTCCCCGCCGTAACGCCCGATGGAATCGTAACGGCGCAAGCGGTTTGCCAACCGCTGGGAAAACTGGATGAGGACGGTGTCCCCGCCGATATGGCCGCGGGTATCATTGATCTTCTTGAAGTGATCGATGTCGCACATACAGACCGCCAGTGGCGCCTGTTCGCGCACCGCCCGCGCCAGTTCCTCATCGAGGCGTTCCATGATGGCCCGGCGGTTAAACTGGTTGGTAAGGCCGTCCAACGTCGCCAGCCGGGCCAGTTCCGAATTGCTGCGCTGGAGGCTCGGTTTGCAACATGAACATCCGCTCCCCCGCCCGGATGCGGCACCGCAATTCGCCGGAGTGAAACGGCTTCGAGAGGTAATCGTCGGCCCCCGACTCCAAGCCCGCGATGATGTCATCCTTCGAATCGCGGCTGCTCAACAGGATGAGATACGTGAATGGCAACCGGAAATCCGCCCGGATGGCCTTGCAGACGTCCAATCCGTCCATCACCGGCATCATCCAGTCTAAGACGGCGATGACGGGCCTGTCCCCCTCGCGAGTAAGGGCGCGGAACGCCTCGTCTCCGTCCGCGACCGCCTCGACGTCGTAGTTCCACGACTGCAACGTGCGCGCCAACATTTTTCTCGACACGGCATCGTCATCGGCCACGAGTATCTTCATGAAATCGTTTTCCTGCTTCCGATAATTGGATGCTGCCCGCCCCTTGCCGCATTCTATTGGAGCCTTCCGAAAAATACAAGGAAAACAGCGATGAAGAAGTACGGGGGGCGCGAATATCGCCCGCGTTTCCCGGCCAATTATGCGAACCGGGAGAATCCCGCAGCCCACGGGCGTTCGCGGCGTAAACATACTGCCTCGTCAGATATACTGCGGCACCGCCATGCGCTCGCCCTGCTTGAGCGCCGACTGGTGCGCCACAATCCCTGGCACACAATAAGCCAACCCTTCCGCGAGATTGAGCGCGGGCTCGCGATCCTCGACGAGCGCCATCACAAACTCGTTCGTGAGAAACGCATGCGACCCGCCGTGGCCGGAGTCGTAGCGCATCTTCTCCGGGAGGAGCGGCCAAAAATCCGGAATTTGCGTCACGGTCTTGCCCGGCAGCTTCAGGGAGAGCGGCTGGCCACCGGAGCCGGGCGCGTAAAGGGCCGCGCTCCGTCCGAACCACTGCGCGCGCTCGCCGTCGCCGTGAATGTCCCAGGCGACATTGCACCGGAATGGATGGCCCTTGTCCGTCTCGAACAGCATCATCGCGTTCTGGAAAGGGTTATCGTAGGCATTGTCCTTGAAGGCGGGCTCGTCTGGATTTGCGGTTCCAATGCACGACACCGAGGTGAGGCGCTCGCCCGTGACGCGGACAAGGAAAGACGTGCAGTGAGTGGGGTAAAGCGTGGGGGGGAAGCCGTACCGCCAGGTGCGCTCGCTGTTCTTGACGGAAAGTTCGTGCGTCGCCGCGCCGATGCCGGGGTGATAATACTCCGCCTCGGCATATACCATCTCGCCAAAAAAGCCGCGCTCGAACAGGCGCCGCGCGGTCATCGTCTCCCAGCGGAACGCGCTCGTCTCCGCCGTCATATACTTCATCCCCGTCTTTTTTTGGACGCGGACCATCTCCTGCGCCTCCTCGAGCGTCATGCACGCGGGACACGCGCTGATGACATGTTTGCCATGCTCCATGCAGAGAATCATTTGGCGCGCATGGTCTGGGGCGGGGGTGAAAAGGGCGACTGCTTCGATGGCGGGATCGAGGACGAGTTTCTCGAGGGATTCGTACGACTTCGCGCATTCGTATTTCACCACGAGACGCTCGCGGCGCTCCGGGATGAGGTCGCTGACGGCCTCGACAATGCAGTTCGGATGCTCGTGCCAGTGCCACGCCACGCCGAAACCGCCGCCGACCACGCCGATGCGGATCTTCCGGTCGGTCGTGGACGCCCAAGGGTTAATCTCCCCGATAAACTCTGGCCACTCGATGGCGTCGTCCGCCGCCTGGGCCGACGACGACAGGCCAATGCCCGCACCCAATGCAGAGGCCTGGAGAAACCCCCGGCGCGAGAAACGGTTAGCGCTCTTGGATGACATGGCATTCTCCCGGTTGATTGCGGCGATTGTAGGGCGAAGGCGGCGCAAGGTCAATTGCCACGCCCTTCGTCATTGTGGTGCAGGCTTCCTGTCTACAACAAGCGGGCTGGAAGCCCGCGCTCCTCAAATTGCAGGCTGGAAGCCTGCACCATAAGGGCGCGATCAGGTACCCAGCAAATGCCGATCCATCCACTCGAGCGCCAATACCCGCATTTCGGGGAGTTCCTCGTGTTTGCAGTCGAACAACTCGATGCGGCAATCCGATTCGTTTCCGTACTTGGCGTAGAGCGGGCGAAGATGATCGCGGACCTTCTCGACGCCTGTGGGCGGCGTGAGTCCGTCGAAGCGTCCGTTGACGCTCAGGCGGGGCCGGGGGACGATGAGTTCGTTGATGGTGCTCGTGGAGAAGTGTTTCAACAGCGACGGCACGTAGTAATAGATTCCGTGGCCGCGCAGGTTCTTCTCCTCGATGAGCGCGTCGAAGTCGGTGAGGCAACAGATATCGATGCAGAGCTGGATGCGTTCGTCGAGCGCGGCGAGCCACCAGGCCTTGGTCGCACCCATCGACATGCCCATGCACCCAATGCGACCGGCGTCGACCTCGGGCCGCGACGCGAGATAGCCGAGCGCTTGGAGTTCGTCGAACATCATCATGCCCCAGAGCACGCGGCCTTTCCAGAGCATCTCCTTGAAGGTGTCCGACTCGCCGCGTCCGCCGTCGTCACGGTAGGGCATGCGTTCGCCGAAGACCCAACTGTCGATGGCGAGGGTGACGATGCCCTTCTCCGCGAAGACCGGGGCGTAGGCCTTCAATGCGTCCGTGCCCCGGAGCAATTCGTCCTTGCCCACGTCGTAATCACCGCCGTGCCAGTGAATGTACTGCATCGCCGGCGCGGGTGTGGTTCGTTTGTCCGGCAGCAGGAGATAGGCGGGCACCGGTTCGATGCCGTTCAGGTCGAGCACCAAATGCTCGAGCGTGAACCCATCGTGTTTCTCCGTCTTGCGGACCGTGGCCGTTGGCCTGCGGCGCTCGGGCAGATCGCCGAGAAGTCCCCACAGTTCCTTCCGCCGTTGTTCTTGGTGCTTCGAGAATTCGGACATCGCCGTATCATCCCTCGCCCAGGCCAAATCCGCGAGGAGGAACGAACCGGCTGCGAGCGTGCCGGCCTGCAATATTTCCCGCCGCGTGGGGTTCATGGCCTCAGTCTATCAGGTAATTCGGGGACGGGCTACGAATTGCTCTCCCCGTTGATATGCCCCCGTGATCGCCAAAGAGAGCATTTCGTAGCCCGTCCCCGAATTGCCTGACTTTGCTATAGTGTCCCCCTTGATCGCGCTGGGCAGGCGCGGGGCTACGGGGAATTGGGAAAATGGGAGAACATGGGTGATGACGGACACGCCTTCGACGGGATGGAACCGAAACTACCGCTGGTACGTGGTGGGAATGCTCTGGTTCATCGCCTTCTTCAACTACGCCGACAGGCAGGCGATCTTCTCCGTGTTTCCGTTGATCGGCGAGGAGATGGGGCTTAGCAACACGGAAAAGGGTGTGTTGGGTTCGGCGTTCATGTGGGTCTACGGCCTCATGGCGCCGATCGCGGGGCTGATGGTGGATCGGGTGAGCCGGAAGAAAGCCATCCTGTGGGGCTTGCAGGTTTGGAGCGTCATCTGCATGTTGACGGCCACGTCGACGAAGTTTGGGCATCTGATTTTCTGGCGTGCGGCCGAGGGCCTGGGAGAGACTTTCTATTTTCCCGCGTCGATGTCGCTCATCAGCGATTACCATCCCAAGGAAACGCGTTCGCGCGCGATGGGCCTGCACCAAACCAGTGTTTACATGGGGACGATTGCAGGCGGATTTTTCGCCGGGCTCATCGGGCAGCACTATGGGTGGCGATGGTCGTTTGTGGTGTTCGGCGCGTTTGGTGTGGTGTTGGGATTCGTGCTTCAGCGGTTTTTGAGGGAACCGGCACGCGGCGCGGCGGACTATGCCTCCGCGGGGGTGGATGTGAACATGCAGACAGCCGTGAAAAGGCTCGCGCCGGGTCAGGCCATCCTGGAGATTCTCGGCAATTCCACGGCGTTAACGTTGTTGGGTGGATTCATGTGCGCCAACTTTGTCGCGGCGGTCTTGCTCACTTGGATGCCGAGTTTCCTTACCGAGGAGTTCGGCATGACCCTCGCCATGTCCGGGTTGACGGCGACCTTGTATGTGCAGCTTGCGAGCATGTGCGCCGCTCCGTTGGGCGGATGGCTGGCCGATACGCTGCGCGTGCGATTCCCCGGGGGGCGGATGGCAGTGCAGGCGCTCGGGCTCCTGTGCGGCGCGCCCTTCGTGCTCCTGTGCGGGATGACGCAAAGCGTCGGCACGCTGATCCTCGCGTTGACTTTCTGGGGTTTCTTCAAGGGACTCTACGATGCCAACATCTTCGCGTCGATCTACGACGTGGTGCGACCGGAGGCGCGCGGGGTGGCGGCGGGCATGATGAACGCGATCGGCTGGCTCATCGGCGGCGGTTCTGCCCCAATCTTGATCGGCATGATCGCTGACCAACGGAGCCTCGGTTTCGCGATCGCAACGGCCTCCGTGGTCTACGTGATGGGATCCCTGTTCCTTGCGTTCGGCATCGTGATGTTTGTCCGCCGCGATTCGGAACGGATGCAGGCGGCGTTGCGGGAGGGGTAGGGGTTCGTTACGACTTCACCGTGGCGGGCTTGCCCGTGGCCTGTTGCGTCTCGACCGGCTTCTTGGCGAGTCGCCGCGCACGCAGATAGATGTCGTACCCGATCCCCCAGAGCACGTAGGTCGCGCCGATGGGCAGCAGGACGATCGAGGGGTGGTACTGGATGGCGTAGTGGAAAATGGCGATGGCGATGGCGCCGAGCGCGAGGAACTGGAACGCATGCGCTGGCCCGAGAAGGTACGCCTTGAACCTGTCCTTCGGATAGAGCACGGTACTGACCATCAGGAAGGCGAGGCCGAGGGTCAAGGGCCCCAGCACCCAGAACACGACGTTAATCTCGAGGTAGTGGGTGAAGAGTTCGAACGAGGCGATGGTTCCCGCCGCGGCTGGAATCGGAAGGCCGGTGAAGTAGTCCCGCCGCGTGCTCTGGAACACGTTGTAGCGCGCGAGGCGCAAGGCGCCGCAAATCACGAAGATGATCGCCATCATCGCGCCGGTGTTGCGGAGCAATTCCCCCGTCAGTTGTTCTTCCTGCATGTAGGCCGCGTAGATCAACACGGCGGGGGACACGCCGAAGGACACGAGGTCGCAGAGGCTGTCGAGTTCCTTGCCGAAATCCGAAGTGCTCTTCGTGAGCCGGGCGACGGTCCCGTCGAGGATGTCGAAGACCATGGCGCCAATGATCCAGTAGGCCGCCTTCTCGAACTCGACATTGATGCTCGCGAAAATGCTCGCGATGCCGCAATAAAGCCCAAAGGTCGTCAGCACGCTCGCGACGACGTTGATGGGCCGGCGGAGGCGGCTCCGGTTCGCCTTGGGCTTCCGGCGAATGCGCTTGATGGGGTTGCCAATGGCCATGAGTCGATACCTGGGCGGCGGCGAGGGCCGGTGCGATTACCGCGCGCGGGCCACCGTGGTTGATCCGCCGCGGACCTTCTCGCCCACGCGGACACACACTTCCGTTCCCGGCGGCAGATACAGTTCCGTCCGGGATCCGAACTTAATCATACCAAATTTCTCGCCCCGGACAAGACATTCGCCGGGGGTGGTCATACAGACGATGCGCCGGGCAATCGCCCCTGAGACTTGCCGGACCGTCATCGGCCCATGCACGGAGTCGAGCCAAATGGCGTTGGATTCGTTCACCCGGCTCGATTCGGGGTTCATCGCGTTGAGATATTTCCCCTTCTTGTAGCGAATATCGACCACCCCGGCATCGGCGGGACAGCGGTTTATGTGGACGTTGAAGACGTTGAGGAAAATCGACACGCGCCGGCACGGACCGACGTAGTGCTCGGTCTCCGCCATATCCTCGATGGCCGTGACAACCCCATCGGCGGGGCTGACAACTGCCCCCGGTTCCGTGGGGATGCGACGGGGGGGGTCCCGGAAAAAGTTGAGCGCGAACAAGCCCAGAAGAAGGAAAACAACGCCGGGCTTGAGCATTGCGCCGCCAACCGCGATCAGGATGCCCGCCGCCAAAAGCAACGGGAGATAGTACGGCGCACCGACGGTCCATGAGGTAAACGGGCGTTTCACATCAATCCCCTCTCTTTGAGGCTCACATATCGGTTGTCGCCGAACACGACGTGATCCATGACCTTGATACCCAGGACCTCGCCCGCCTCGACGAGTCGTTTGGTCAGCGCGATGTCATCCCGGCTCGGCTCGGGATCGCCGCTCGGGTGGTTATGGCAGAAGATTATCCCGTTCGCGCCGTCGCGCACCGCCTGGCGGAACACATCCTTCGGGGACGCCAGTGTCCCGTCGAGGCCGCCCCGGCTGACGCGTACAATTCCGAGCACATCGTTCTTTGTGTTCAGCAAGACCGCCTTGAACTCCTCGACCTCGCAATCCTTGAAGTCGACCATGAGCAGGTCGACGACGTCCTTGGCGGAGAATATCCTTGGACGTTCGCGGACGGTATGCCGGGCCAGGCGTTTGCCCAGCTCGAGGGCGGCCTTGATCTCGATTGCCTTCACCTCGCCTACGCCCTTCACTTCCTGGAGTTCCTTCAGCGATGCGCGCGACAGGCCGCGCAGGTCCTTGAAGTGCTTGACGATTTCCTCGGCCAGCGCGACGGCCCCCATCGTCCTCGTCCCCGTCCGAAACAGGATCGCAAGTAGCTCGGCATCGCGCAGCGCCTCCGCGCCCACCTTGGCGAGGCGTTCTCGCGGACGGTCCTCCTCGGCCATCTCGCGCACGGCGGTGGATCGGTCCGGATGAATGTTCATGTGGATCGCCTCGCGGTGATGATTCGCTGGATGCCGGCAAGGTCGCGAATGCAGCCGATCTCGACAAACCCAGCCGCCCGGAGCATCTCGCTGACGGCCTCATACTGCCCCAAGCCGAGCTCAAGCGCAAGCAGCCCGCCGGGTTTCAGGTGTGCCGGCGCCTCGTCCACAATCCGGCGGACAACGGATAGTCCGTCGGGTCCCGCCAGCAATGCGACAGGGTCTTCGTATTCCCGTATGCTCGGCGTCAGTTCGACCCAAGCGGAATCCTCGACATAGGGCGGATTCGAGACGATGGCGTCGAAGGGCCCGTCGCCGGGGCGAAGCGCGGCGAACAAATCTCCCTCACGCAATTCCAGTCGATCAAGGACCCTGTGCCGTTCCGCATTCCGCCGGGCCAGCTCGATGTTGGCAGGGCGGATATCCACCCCCGTGATTCGGATTTCCGTACGGTGCTTCGCAATGGTCACGCTCACGCAACCGCTACCCACCCCGAGCTCGCACACGGTTGACGCGGCGGATTCGGGCAGGAATGTTAGGGTGGCCTCGACCAGATGTTCCGTTTCCGGACGCGGAACCAGAACGGGCGCTTCGACGAAGAACGGCAGCGAGAAGAACTCCCACTCGCCGAGGACATAGGCAAGCGGCTCCCACTTGGCGCGGCGGTCGAGAAGTTTGTCGAACAGAGTGGGGGGGGAGGGTTCGTTCAATCGCCCCAGGAGCTGTCCGCGTGTCGTGCCCAAGGCATGCGCGAGGAGCCATTCCGCGTCGAGCCGGGGAGTGTCCGTCACCTCGGACAACCGCGCAGTGCCGGATGCCAACAGCCGTCCCAGAGTGGGCGGTTCAGTCGAGCGATTCATGCGTCCGGAAAATCGTATGCGGCGACTTTCGGAATCGACATAGGTCCCATAAGTCCTATAAGTCCCATGCTGCTTCGCGGCCTCTTTGGCAGGAAAAAAGGGACCAGCCCTAAATCGACTCAGCCAACCGCGCCGCGCGATCGGCGGCCACGAGCGCGTCGATCACATCGTCCAAGTTGCCTTCCATCAATGTCTCGAGCCGGTACAACGAAAGGTTGATCCGGTGGTCCGTCAGCCGGTTCTGCGGAAAGTTATACGTGCGGATACGCTCGCTTCGGTCGCCGCTCCCCACCTGGCTGCGGCGGTTCTCCGAGCGTTTCGCGTCCTCCTCAGCCTGCTTCGCGGCAAAGATGCGGGCGCGGAGGATAGTAAGCGCCTTCGCCTTGTTCTTGTGCTGCGACTTCTCGTCCTGGCACGTCACCACCACGCCGGTCGGCTTGTGCGTGATGCGCACGGCCGAGTCCGTCGTGTTCACGCTTTGCCCGCCGGGCCCCGACGAGCGGTACACGTCGATCTGCAAGTCCCCCGGCTCGATCTGCACCTCGACCTCCTCGGCCTCGGGCAATACCGCCACCGTCACCGCAGACGTGTGAATGCGCCCTTGCGTCTCCGTCGCCGGCACGCGCTGGACCCGGTGGGTGCCCCCCTCGAATTTGAGGCGGCTGTAGACGTTGTCCCCGGTCACCTTGAAGCTGATTTCCTTGAATCCGCCGATCCCCGTCTCGTGGCTGCTGAGCACCTCGATTTTCCACCGCTTCAGCTCCGCGAACCGGGTATACGCGCGGTACATGTCCGCCACGAACAACGCCGCCTCGTCGCCGCCGGTGCCCGCGCGGATTTCGACGATGGTGTTCTTCGCGTCGTTGGGGTCCTTGGGAAGGAGGAGCATCTTGAGGTCCTGCTCGGCCTGATCGAGCGCGGGCTCAAGTTCCTGGATTTCCTGCTGGGCCATGGCCTTGAGTTCAGGGTCATCCTCGTGAAGCAGGGCCTGCGCCTCGTGCAGCCGCGTCTCGTTCTTGGTGAACTCGCGGAAACATGCCACGATGTCGCCGATGGCCGACTGCGCTTGGGCGTGCTTGCGGAAGACCCCGGGGTCCGAGGCGACTTCCTGGGTGGACATCAACTCCGACAGCCGCTCGTGCTCCTGGACAAAGGTCAGGAGCTTCTCCCGCAACACGGGCTCCATCGGAGCGTCTGCTTACGTCGTGGCGGCAGCGGCGGTGGCGGCGGTAAGCTTGCCGTACTTCTTCTGGAACCGCTCGACACGGCCCTCGCTGTCCACGAACTTTTGCTTGCCCGTGTAGAAGGGATGGCACGCCGAGCAAATTTCGACGTTGATGTCCTTCTTCGTCGCGCCCGTCACGAAGGTATTGCCGCAGGCGCACGAAACCTTCGCCTCGACATAATTGGGGTGAATGTCTTTTTTCAAGGGTTTTCTCCAAGGATGAGGGCGTAATCGCACCATGCCGCCTGACCGAGCGATGCCCAAACACGGCGTGAATATAGCAAATCGACCGGGCCACCCGCAAATTTCGGGTTTGTGGGGCGGCTCGGGGGAGAGTAGGGGATGGTTTTGTCCCCGAACCGTCTATTGACGAATTGCTTCCGGCGTTGTATTATCTGTGTTGGGTTGCTCCAACGGGTTAGGACGAATCGGGGTACATGAAGGGCCAGCAGGCCCGTCGACGCATCGGAAAAAGGCCACGCAGGGGACCATCGCATGAAGCACGCCGC
>CANKTP010000077.1 GCA_947486375.1 Candidatus Hydrogenedentota bacterium
ACCTCGCCATCATCGCGCACATCGACCATGGCAAGACGACGCTGATCGACAGCATCTTCAAGGCGACGCACTCCTTCCGGGACAATGCCCGCGTGGTGGAACGCGTGATGGACAGCAACGAATTGGAAAAAGAACGCGGCATCACGATTCGCGCCAAGCATTGCACGGTGGGCTGGGAAGATTACCTCATCAATATCATCGACACCCCCGGCCACGCGGATTTCTCGGGCGAGGTCGAGCGCGTCCTCTCGATGGTAGATTCGGTCCTCCTGTTGGTGGATGCCAACGAGGGGCCCATGCCGCAGACCCGCTATGTGTTGATGCGCGCCCTCAAGCTCGGTTTGCACCCGATTGTCATCGTGAACAAGGTCGACCGGCCGAACGCGGACCCGGTCGACGCCCTGCACAAGACCTTCGATTTGTTCATCGAACTCGGCGCGACCGACGCGCAGTGCGATTTTCCGGTCCTATATGGCTCGGGGTTGCATGGCTGGATCGTGGCCGACCTCGAAAACGAAGCCCACGAGGGCATGGACGCCCTGTTCAAGACAATCATCGAAAAAGTACCCGCCCCCAAAGGCGATCCCGACGCGCCATTCCTGATGCAGGTGAGCACCCTCGGCTGGCGCGATCACATCGGCCGGACCGGGACGGGACGCGTCCTACAGGGAACGCTGAAGCGCGGCGACGGCACCATGCGCTACACCACGCAATGGCTGACGGAAACGGTCGGGGAAGACGGAATTGTCGCACCCGGATCGGATTGGGAGGTCACCGGATCCGGACTTGAACGGACGACCTATCTCTGGGTAACGCGTGGGCTCGAGAGCGTCGCAGTCGATGAGGTCTGCGCCGGCGACATCGTGACGATCGCAGGTCCCAAGGACTTGTCCATCGGCGACACCATCGCCCACCCCAGTCTCGAAAATCCCGCCTTGGCTCCTCTCGACATCGAGGAGCCGACGGTACGAATGCTCTTCCTCGTGAACGGCGGGCCCTTCGCAGGCCGCGAAGGCGACGCGGTCACGCTTCGGCAGATTCGCGCGCGGCTCGATCGCGAACTCCGGACCAACGTGGCCTTGCGGGTCGAGGACGCGGACCGTAGCGACGGCGTGAAGGTGTCGGGCCGCGGAGAGTTGCACCTCGCGATCCTGATCGAGGAAATGCGCCGCGAGGGCATGGAATTCTGCGTGTCGCCGCCCGAGGTCATCACGCACCGCGACGAGCACGACCGCCTGCTCGAGCCCATCGAGGAATTGACGATCGACGTTCCGCTGGATTACCAGGGGACCGTGATCGAGAAGGTTTCGCAGCGCAAGGGCGAGCTGGGCCACATGCACAACGCGGGCACCGGCATGTTGCGGCTCGAGTTCAAAATCCCGACGCGCGGACTGATTGGATACCGGAGCGAATTCCTCACCGACACGCGCGGACTCGGCATCATGGCATCGCGCTTCGTCGGATATGGACCGTGGCGCGGCGACGTCATCTCGCGTAGCCGCGGGTCACTCATCAGCATGGACACGGGAGACGCCACCGCGTACAGCCTGGAAAACCTGCAGGCACGGGGCACCATGTTTGTCGGGCCCATGGAGGCGGTCTACGCCGGGATGATCGTCGGCGAAAGCTCGCGCCCGGGAGACATGCCCTGCAATCCCACGAAGCGCAAGGCATTGACGAACCATCGTTCCTCCAACAAAGACCAGACCACCTCGCTCGACGTCCCGCGCCGCATGACGCTGGATGCGGCCCTCGAATGGCTCGCGCCGGACGAATTGGTCGAGGTGACTCCGAAGAGCGTGCGCACGCGCAAGAGCATCCTCGATGTCGAGGGCCGCAAGCGCGACGAACGCAAGCGCGTCGTGGGCTGAGGTCTCGCTCCGCACTCCAGAAGGCGAACGGCGATTGCCCGGGCCTTCAGCAGTTGGATTGTTCAGGCTCGATGGCGCTTGGCTGCGGACTGGTCTATACTGGCTTTCGGCGGCTGGCAATAAACAGGGCCTCCCGCCTGTTTTAGGATCGGCGAGGTTCCCCTGGGTACTCGTCGCCCCGCCACTGGAGAGCGCGCCATGAACATCCGCACCTGTCTTGGTATCGCAATCGCCCTAGCCGGTCTTTGCCCCGTTGTCATTGCCGATGACGTGGTAGCCCCCGGCGGGCCTGCCCCCGCCGAGGCCCCCGGTGGCCCCGCCGTCCCCGAGATCGATTCGATGCTTGACATGAACATCGCGATCGCTTCATCGAAGAAGGCGCCGGTATTTATTTACAAACACAGCACGACCTGCCCCATCAACGCGCGCGCGGCGGCCCGCATTGATGCGTATCTCAAGGACGCGCCGGAGAATACCCCGAGGATGGTGTTCGTGAAGGTGATCGAGTCGCGGCCCGTTTCGCTGGCAATTGCCGACATGCTCGATGTAAAACACGAGTCGCCGCAGCTCATCCTTATCGACAAGGGCAAGGCCGTGTGGAACACGTCACACGAGGATATCACTGCCAAGTCAATTGCCAAGGCCGTCGATAGTCTCGAGGCCTCCGCAAAGCCCGATGACGACAAGGCTCCGGCTCCGGGCGCTTCCAAACCGGAATAGCGCGGCCTACTTTGTGTACTTGATCGACTGGCTAATGGGCGCGATTATCCCGCGTTTCTCGCAAAAGGAAGCTCTCTCCGTGAAGGAAATCACCACCGTCGATGAGGCGCGCGATCTGATTGCCGGCACGCGGCAAGCGCCCACGCTCCTCTTCAAACACAGCACCACCTGCCCGATCTCCGCCCGCGCCGCCATGCGCGTGCAGGACTTCATCGAGACCGCGCCGGAGAACGCCCCTCCCATCCACCTGATCAAGGTGATCGAGTCGAGGGCCGTATCCAATGCCGTCGCCGCCGACCTCGGCGTGACTCACCAGTCGCCGCAGATGATCCTCGTGAGCGGCGGCAAGGCCGTCTGGGACGCCTCCCATGGAAACATCACCCCTGCCGCCATTGAAGAGGCGATCCGCGCGCACCTCGTGTCACGCTAAAACCCGTTGAAGGGTTTGTTGTAACGCCCGAAAATCCGGGAGCTGTCCTCGGTCATGGGGAAGCGGTCGTTCGGGTACTTTAAGAACTCGGCGTGACCATCGAGGTAAAGGACATTGCCGCCGCCGGGCACGTGGTTGAAGTCGGCCACCAAGGTGCTGATGTGGTCCCACATGATCGGGACGATGCTCGCCCCGGTTTGCGAGCCGGCGGTGTTGTTGATGTCGGTGACGAGGAAGCGCTCGATTCCCTCTCGAAGCCGGAACATCGTGTCGAAGCCCATCTGAGAGCCGGGATACAGGTCCGTGGTGAAGTCCTCGTCGCTGGCCTGGCCGTTCGTATCGGCGTTGCGCTGACCCAGTTCGCCGAAAGGCATGGTCATGTACTCGGCCTCCTCCCAGCGCCCATTGATCCCGCTTCCTTCCATGCCCACGTGGTCGAGTCCGATGATCTGCGCGGCGTCGATGATCATCCAGCCCGTGTAGTTGAAGGGTTCCTTGGACAGTTCCTCGGGCTGGACGATGCCGTCCTTGTTTCCTTTGTCCTTGTCATACCGCTCGAGTGCGTCGGCCGAGTTTGCCCAAGAGGGGCAATAGACAGTGTTGACATCCGTGATGTATTCACCCATCAACGCCCGGCCGCTGAAGATCATGTCGTCACTAAGGACGATGGCGCCGGCGGACGTCATGTTCCAGATTTCGCGTGGCGGAAACTTCTCGCCCCGCGATTCCCCGGCATACATCTTCATGGCCAGACCCATTTGTTTCAGGTTGTTTTGGCACGACGCGCGGCGGGCGGCCTCGCGGGCGCGGGCCAACGCGGGCAACAAAATCGCGGCGAGAATCCCGATAATGGCGATGACGACGAGCAGTTCGATCAGGGTAAATCCGGTGTGGCGGGGCGATTTGGGGGTGGCGACGAGAGGCATGATGCGGGCATGTCCTTGGTTGGTTGAGGGCTGGGGGCGATTTGGTGCGGGGTGAATACCATATATTCCATTTAATCTCTTAGATATCCTTTCGATTAGCATACTAAACAAATGGACGCCATGCAATATTTCCAAACCCCGGATGGCCTGCCCCCAATGTAGCCCATCGTTCGGGCGACGCGGGGGCGTTGGCTGTGCGCATCGCCCCAGTGTATAGTGCCGGATATTGGGAAACGGGATGCGCGAATCCATGAATGGCGATACGATCACGCAGGCAGTCCAAGGCTTATTGCCGGAAATTGTCGCTCTCCGGCATGAACTGCACGAGCACCCGGAGATTCGATTCGAGGAAACGTGGACGTCGGACCGGATCTCGCGGTACCTGACGGAGGCGGGAATCGAGCACACGCGGGGCCACGCCAAGGGGACGGGGATCGTGGCGACGGTGCGGGGTCCCGGGGCGCGAACGGTGGCGTTGCGGGCGGACATGGACGCGCTCGAGATCGAGGAGGAGACGGGGGTCCCTTACCGTTCGCGGATTCCGAACCGGATGCACGCTTGCGGTCATGACGGGCATAGCGCGAACTTGTGCGGCGTCGCGAAACTTTTGCAGCAGCACCGCGACCGGCTCCGGGGCACGGTAAAATTCATCTTCCAGCCCGCGGAGGAGAATGCCGCAGGCGGGCGGTTCATCGTCCAGGAGGGCCTATTGGACGACGTGG
Source organism: Candidatus Hydrogenedentota bacterium (assembly GCA_947486375.1). GTDB lineage: Bacteria > Hydrogenedentota > Hydrogenedentia > Hydrogenedentales > CANKTP01. The sequence goes on from CANKTP010000077.1 coordinate 4,670, forward strand.
ACGCGGTGTTTGCGCTGCATTGTTGGCCGACGCTGGCGGTGGGGACGGTCGGGTTCAACCCGGGCGCGGCGATGGCGAGCGCGGACACCTTTACCATCCGAATCACCGGCAAAGGCAGCCATGGGGCGGACCCGGGCGCAGGCGTGGACCCGATCATGGTGGCGAGTTACATCGTGACCGCGTTGCAGACCCTCGTGAGCCGCGAGATGAACCCCTGGGAACCGTCGGTCGTGACGATCGCGCGGATCGAGGCGGGCTTCGCGTCCAACGTGATCCCCGAGACGGCCACGATGGACGGGACGTTCCGGGCGCTATCGGCGAAGGTGCGGGCACGCCTGTTCGAGGGGATCGAACGGATCGCGGTCCGAACGGCCGAGGCCCACCGCGCGACGGCGACGGTGCATTTCCACGAGGCGACGTATCCCCCGCTGCACAACGATCCGGCGATGACGGGGTTCGCCCGGGCCATCGCGCGGGACGCCTTCGGCGAGGCATCGCTCGTGGATATGCGGACGCCTACGATGGGCGCGGAAGATTTCGCGTATTACCTCGAGAAGCGGCCCGGGTGCTTCCTATTCTTGGGGAACAATCCCAGCGCGACCGAGCCGTACCCGGCGCTTCACAACCCGCGTTTCGATTTCAACGACGGCGCGCTACCCTACGGCATGGAGTTGATGGCGCGGATCGCCATCGACTATCTCGAGGGCCACTAACGTGCCGGGCCATGCGCCGGGCAACCTGTTGATCGCCGCGGGGACCGGTCTCGCGTTGATCGGGGTGGCGATCTCGTTCGGCGGCGGAAAGCCGTTCGGTTTCCTCGGGAAACTCCCCGGGGACATCCGGATCGAAAACGAGCACTCGACGGTGTACATCCCGATCGCGAGTTGCCTGCTGGTCAGCGCGGTGTTGTCCCTGGCGCTGATGTTGATCTCGCGGATTCGTTGATCGCCCCCCTCTCCCCCACGCCGCCCGCCTACAGGGTTTCCGCCTCGATGGCCGGCTCGGTATCGTCCGATTGGGGTTGATCCTTTAATCGGATGGTCTGCCTTAAGAGACACTTCAGGATCAAGGCGGAAATTTGCCTCCCCGTCAGGGGCAGGCCTCCCTCGAGGTCGGTCTCGTGGATGCGCACGACGCGAATGCCGGCGCTGACCCCCGGGATCATGTTGGTCGAGAAGTGGATCTTTGCGGCGTCGCAGGCCAGTTCCTTGTAGACCAGCCCCGGCGATTCGGGCGTATCGGCTTCCGCGGCGGCGGCCAGCAGGGCGGCGAGGTTCGTGCCGTCGCCGAGTTCGTGGCGATAACGGACGTCGAGCCCCTCGAACCGGATTTGTTGCACGACCCACTGCTTGGAGAAGAGCGAAGTCGGATCGAACTGGAGGGTGACTCTCGCGGCCTCGATGGCCATGCCGCCCTTGAACGAGGATGGATTCTCGATGGCCAGTCCATGAATGTCGACGGCGTGCCGGACCGGCGCGAAAGACAAGCGCTCGATGTGGACGGGGACGCGCAAGACGGCGGCGAGGCGGTCTTCCAGGATACCGCGGCCGTAGCCCTCGGCCTGGGTCAACAAGAGCAACGCGGCGACGCCGGCCAGGATGAGCGCGAGGCCCAAGGCGATGAAGCCGAACTTAATGAAGGCCTTCACGGCGGAGTCCCCGGGAGCGGCGCTAGTCGAAAGTGTGGGCGAGGAACTTGAGGCGTCCGTAGAATTCCGAGAAACCGGTCTTCAACGCCTTCACCGCCTCGCCTTGCACCTCGCGAAAGCGGGAACTCTCCTCCTCGCCGGCCACGGCGGGCCACTCGAAGAAAAAGGTGGAGTCGAAGCCGGACAGGACGAGGCGTATGCCGGCCGCGCCGGCGTCAATGGCGGGCTGCTGGGACATGACATCGATCTTGGGGAACACGAGCAGGCTTGTCCGGGCGAATTTCTTGATCGCGCCCGCTTGCGACTCATCGAGTGCGGTGCCCAATACCCGTTGTACCGGGGCGACACGCCCGCCATTGGGCGTCTCGATATACACCTCCACGTTGCGCAGGCCGACCGCGTCGTAGGCGATGCTGGCATCGGCAAACATCGACTCGATGAAACACTCGAACACGATGTAATTTGCGCCGATAAGCTTGACCGCGGTGTCGGCTTCCGGCTCGATGCTCTCGCCGGCCTCGGCGGCCATTTGGCGCTTCATGGCGAGCACCTCGGGCGAAATCCAAATGGCGTGCGTCTCGTGCGAATACAAGTCGGGATGCGGCCCATCGCCGTTGACCAGCCGCGCATAAAAAATGACCGGCCGAAACTCGGCGGGCGCGGGTGCCGGCGCCGACTCGGCTTCCGGGGTCGTTGTCTCGGTCCCCGAATCGCCGCGCAGCGGCGTCGTGTGGCACGAACACAGCGTCAATGCGGCGAAGGCGAGGATGACCAAATGGAGGGCCGGGCGCATCACTCTTCCTTTTTCTTGCGTTTGAAATTCGTCTTCGCGGTCCCGGACCCGGGGGAGGAGGTTCCTTCCTCGCCGATCTCGGTGGTGACCTTGACCCCGCTTTTCTTCGCGGGCGCAGGCTGGGCGGCGCCGCCTTCGGGCAGGGGCAACTTGCTCAGGGCTTCGGCGCCGCCTTTGCCGTAATTCCGAAGGTCCATCTCGCCGTGGGGGCCTCTCATGCGGACCACGCCGAGAGGCTTTACGTCGTCGTTGATCCATAACTCCAACGCGCCCCCGGGCGACTCGATGACCACATGCTCCGCCTCGATAGTCCCCGCGGCTATCTGAATCGTTTCCTTGCCCTTGGATTTGCGCTTGCCCGCCGATTCCGCCTCGCTCGCCCCGGCGCCGGGATCGAGTTGTACCTCGACCGGGGGATTTTCGCCTTCCTTCATCACGATCCGGTGGACATTCCCCGGATCGCTCGAGGGCCCGGTCAGGAGCATTTTGTAGAGCATTGGAAATCCGACTTCGGGGATGATCTCGACCTCGATCCAATGGCCGGTCTTGTGCCCGACGGTCTCCTCGGCCACGACCGCCTGGCGCAGGGCGTATTTGCGGTTGGACTGCGTGTCGGTCAGGGTATACCAAGACCATTGGCCCGGCTCGGGATCGATTAGGTTGCCGGTCAGCACGTCGCCCAAGACGCCCTGGGAGCACGCGGAGACGCAGACCACGTATAGTAAAATGCAGAATGTCGCGCATCGCCGCACGGCGCTCACCTCGAGTTTGTTTCGCTTCGGATTGATCGTATCATACGGTGCCATGGCGGCAAAGCACACCTGCACCCGGAGGGAGGACACATGATCCTGGACGAGAACGAACGGCCCTTGGTCCCGGTTTACACGGGCAATAGCGAGGCCGAGGCGGAGGTGGTGCTGTCGATCCTGCGGGAGCACGAAATACCGGGGCGCATCAACTCGGAATTGCCGCGGTCGCTGTATCCGTTTACGGCAGGGGGCTTGGGGGCGGTGTCGGTCCTCGTGGCGGAAACAATGGTCGAGCCGGCGCGGGCGGCCATCGCGTCGTTTGAAGCCGACGCTCCGGCGTCAATCGAGGAATAACTATCCGGGCGTAAGCTTGCTTTTGAGTCCGGCGAGTTGATCGGCCAGCAAGGTATTGAGCGGCCCCGCGGCATCACCCGATTGGATCACCTTGCCTCTTGCCGGGCGATCATCCGGCCTGGCCGGTCTGCCGTCGGGTTTACGGCTGGGCTTATCGCCCGGTTTACGTGGGGGCCTGCCTCCCGGCTTATCCAGGGGCCGACCGCCGGGTCTGGCGTGTTGTCCGTCGCCTTGGGGGGGGCGCGGCTTCCGTTCGCGATCGGGCCGGGCATGCTCGCGGCGGGGCCCTTCGGGCGTCTGCCCGTCGGCGGACTTTTCGACCGGGGCGGAATTGGCATCGCCGGCGGGCTTGGCGCCGCGTGCCGGGCGTTTCCTTTGCCCCTGACTCGCGGGCGCGGCGAGGAGGGCCTTTATGGAGAGCGAGATGCGCGGCGCGTCCTTGTCGACGGCCATTACCTTGACGCGGACAATTTGGCCCACCTTTACCACGTCGTTGGGGTCTTGGACGAAGCGATTGGCCAATTGGGACAGATGGACCAATCCGTCTTGATGGACGCCGACGTCGACGAAGGCGCCGAAGTTGGTCACGTTCGTAATGACGCCCTCGAGTTCCATGCCTTGGGCGAGATCGCCGATTTGGGTCACCCCTTCCATGAACTTGGCGACACGAAACTCGCTGCGCGGGTCGCGCGCGGGACGCAATAGTTCGCGTCGAATATCCGCCAGCGCCAGTTTGCCCACGGTCTCCGTCTCGAATTGGGCCAACTCGACTTTGTCGAGCAACTCGCGGTTTCGGACGAGTTCCTTGATCCCTACTTGCAGCGATAGCGCCATTTTCTCGACGATCGGATAGTTCTCCGGATGGATGGCGGTGCTGTCGAGGATGGCCTCCTCGTTGTAAATGCGGAGGAAACCCGCGCACTGCTCGAACACCTTGGGGCCGATTCCATCGACATCGAGGAGTTCGCGGCGGTCCTTGAAGCCGTGGTGTTGCGTGCGATAGGCCACGATATTCTGCGCGGTGCCGTACTGGATTCCGCTGACGTAGCGGAGGAGCTCGACGGAGGCGGTATTCAAATCCACGCCGACCTTGTTCACGCACGAGACGACGGTCCGGTGTAGCCCGTCGCGGAGGTCCTTCTGGTTCACATCGTGCTGGTATTGCCCGACGCCAATGCTGCGGGGCTCGATCTTGACGAGCTCGGCCAGGGGGTCCTGCAACCGCCGCGCGATGGAAATGGCGCCGCGGACGGTGATGTCGAGCGACGGGAACTCGTCCCGCGCCACTTTCGAGGCGGAATAGACGGAGGCCCCCGATTCGTTGACCATCACGGTGAAGGCCTTTTTGCCGTCGAACCCGGTCATCGCGTCGCCAACGAACTTGGCCGCCTCGCGCGACCCCGTGCCGTTGCCGATGGCGACGGCGACGACCCCATTGCGTGTCATCAAATCCCGCAACGTGGCCATTGCCTCCTCGTTTTTTTCGGGAAAAACGACGGCCTCTTCCTTGAATGTCCCGGTATCGTCGATGACGGCGAGTTTGCATCCGCTGCGCAGCCCGGGATCGAGGCCCATGACGGGAATGCGCCCGGCGGGCGCGGCCATGAGCAGGTTCTGCGCGTTGGCGCGGAAGACGCCGATCGCCTCGTCCTCGGCGCGTTTCCTTGCCGTCGCGATGACTTCGTTCTCGGCGGAGGGGCGCAGGAGGCGCGCGTAGGAATCGTCAATGGCGAGATTGAACTGGCTGGCGAGAGGTCCCTCGGCGCCGCGAACGAAACGGCCGGAAATCTCGGCGCGCATGGCCGCGTCGTCGAGGGTCAGTTCCATGCGGAGCATGCCTTCCTTCACGCCGCGCAGCACGGCGAGCAGGCGATGCCCGGGAATTTTCTTGACCGGCTCCGAGAAGGCGTAATAGGACTCGAACTTCCCCTTCTTGCCTTCGGAAAGCTTGGTTGAATGGGTGGCCAAGAGGCCTTCGGCCATCATGCGGGCGCGCAGCCCGGCGCGGACCCCGGGGTCCACGGATACCCACTCGGCAACAATGCAGCGTGCGCCCTCGAGGGCGGAATCGGCCGAGTCCACGGCCTTGTCCGGGCGGATGAACTCGCCGGCGATTTCGTCGAGGGCCCGTTCCCCGGGCTCGAGGCGGAAGATATATTCCGCCAGGGGTTCCAGTCCCTGCTCGCGTGCGACGGTCGCCTTGGTGCGGCGCTTTCTCTTGAAGGGGAGATAGATGTCCTCGAGCGCATCCTTGCCGGTGCATGCCTCGATGGCGGCGCGCAATTCATCGGTCAATTTTCCCTGCCGGGAAATGTTGTCGATCACAGCGGCGCGGCGTTGGAGGAGGGCGGTGTAATAGACGTTCGCCTCGCCGATGGCCTCGAGCTTCACCTCGTCGAGGTTCCCGGTGACGTCCTTTCGGTATCGCGCGATGAATGGGATCGTCGCGCCGGCATCGAGAAGCTCGATGGCGGCGCCGACCTGCCTCGCCGTGGTCCCCGCTTCCGAGGCAATGCGTTCCATGAACTTCGCATCGAGCATGACTAATGGTGACTCCCCAAGAATTGACAAATGCGTGGGCAGTCTAGCAAATGCCGGAAAGGTTCACAATGAGCGTTCGCACCGGGCCTCGGGGCAACGCGACGCCGCGGGGGATCGGGCGAATTCGAGCGGCGCGGGGATTTATTTGCGAGGCGGCGGCGGTAGGGATTGACCGGGCGCACGGTCGACGGGTTCTCCCCCGAGTGGCTCCCAGTTGAAGGGGCGGGGCAGGACCGTCCCTTTCGGGCGCAAGGCGGAAAAGGCCTCGTAATTCTTGTACAGGATGCCGTCGAGGAGCGCGCCGTCCAGGGCAAGTCCATTCATCGATTCGCCGGGGAACAGGGGACTCGTGTAGGTTTTCTTGGCCAGCATGTCGAAATAGGTCTTGAAACGCTCGCCGGACCACTCGACGGTCTTGCTCGGGTGGTCCGTGATGACCAAGTCTGTCCCCCACATGAACCGTCCGGGATAATCCCGGAAGAGTTCGCGATAGCGTTCGGGGTCCTTGTGAATCCGCTTCAATCCGGCCTTGATGAAATCGTCGTGGCCATAGCTGATGTCACTATACAGATTGGGAAATGCGTCGAGGAATTCGCGGAGCCTCTTTTGGGACGAGGACGACAACATGTAGTGCGGGCAAATTATCTTCAGGTCGGGAAACTTGGTCAGCACGGCGACGAACTCGTCGGCAATTCCGGGCCCGAGCTTCGCATCGAGCTGCACGTGATACAGGATCGGGATGAAGTTTTCCTGGCAGTAGCCGTAGACTGGCATCAAGCCGGGGTCGTCCAATGCCATGGTGTGAAACATATAGCGTTTGTCGGACTTCTTGACGAATCCATGTCCCACGTACAGCTTCAGGCCGGTGGCCCCCCGTTGGTGAAGCGAGATGAACTTTTCGAGCTTCTGGTCGTCGCGGGGATTGATCGTCGGCCACGCATCGAAACGCCCGGGATGGGCAAGGGCCACCTCGAGAATGGCCTCGTTGATCTCGTCGTACTTCGTGAATCCGTCGCTTTCCTGAAGCGTCATGGTAAACCACGAGCTCCCCATCAACAGGGTCTTGCCGACGCCGTACTGATCCATGACCTTGAGCAAGACGCCGGCCGATTTCATCCCCTGGATGTGTTCATGGACGTTGACAATACGCCGGCTGGCCTGCGCCGCCTGAAGGGACAGCGCGGGGTCCAATTGAGGCCCCTCGCTTGCGGGCCCGGGCTGCTTCGAGCGTTCGCCCGCGTGCCGGGTCTTCGGGGCGTCCGAGCCCGTGAGCGCGCGGTACGCCGCATCTCCGAAACGGCCGAACGCCAACGCGGTCGCGATTACACCGGCGATCACGACCAAGAGTCTAAAACGGCTGGAGCGATTGCGCTTCAAGGCGAGCTTTCGGAATGGGGCGTGTTGGGCATGCGGTCTTGGCTAACCCCTTTGGGTCCTTCGTCTCGACAGGTAGAACGACAGTACGGTGACCAGGACGAGCAGACCGTCCCCGAGTGTCTCCCGTTCGCCTTCATGGGCGCCGGCCGCAGGCGCGCATCCTTCCCCTTCTCCTTCGCCCTCTCCTTCGCCCTCGCCGCTGTTTTCGTCGACCGTGAGGACGTAGTCATGGCCGCCGTTGGCCGCGTCCGCCGCGAGCGCCACGTAGTCCTCGATCGGAAGGTATCCCGGCTTGGCGACGCCCAGGTAGAGGGTCATGGCCGGGGGGGCATTCGCGATGGAATAGAAGCCGTTGGCGCCGGTGATGCCGCTCGAGGAGAATCCGGACGAGGAACCCAGGAGGATTTCGACGCCGGCCAGGGGACGCGATTCGACGTCGCGCACGGCGCCGGAAATCGCGGCGCGAATAATCGACGAGGCCAGGGTCACGTTTTTGATTACGAGCTCGCCGTCCTCGGCCAGGATATCGAACACGGCCGTGGCGTAGTTCTCGCCCGCGAACTCGAGGGTGATGGAAACGGCGGCCTTTCCTTGCGGGACGACGCCGGTCAAGTCGAATGCCCCGGCCGCGCAGGTAAAGGTGTCCGCCACGAGATCGTTCCCGTCGTAGGCGCTCACATGGATGCCGCCGATAGGGTCCCCGGTGTCCTCGTCGGTGATCCTGCCGACCACGGCGACGGTATCGCCGGCGACGGATTGCAACGCGATGTCGAGTTCCACTTCGGCGGGCGTGTCGATATAGACGAAATCCGCCGACTCGGCGAATCCCGGGGCGACGACCCTGATCTCGTAGTCGCCCGGGGCCAAATTCCGCAACAAATATTCGCCGAGGGCATTAACGGGCGCGGCCGAGGCGACATTGTTCTCGATATAGGCCAGGACGGTGGCGCACGAAATTGGCGATCCGTCGGCGGCGTCCGAGACGCGGCCCCTTATGGCCGACACGAATTCCGCGCCATTGCCGTCAAGGGCGACCGTGGCTCCGCCGCCCCCGGTAAAGGCGAGGATGCTGGAAGCGGTGCCGACGGTTCCGGGCGCGAACGCCACGATCACGGACTGGCGTTCGCCGGGGGCGAGGCTGTAGTTTCGCCCGGACACGACGGAGAATGGGGCGACCGCGGAGACCACGCCGATCAAGTTCTCGGCGCCGCCGTTGGCGACATCGATTGTCCGTCTCTCGCTTTCGCCGACGACGACCGCTCCGAAAGAGACTGCGGGGGAGGAGAGGCGAAGCACGGCGGCGTTGGGCGCGAAGGTTCGGCTGAGCACGTTCGACGCCGCATTCGGGTTCAGGGCCGCATCGGTGAATGCACCGGCGGCTATCGAGGCGGAAAATACTCCCGGCGCCGCGGGGACCAGGTTGAAGGTGTAGGCCGCGCCGCCACCGGAAAACCCGGATATGGCCGCGTTCGCGGCGGCGATGTCCCCGGCCGAGAAATTGGCCGACGCCTCGCTGAGCGTCACATTCACGCTGATCGCGCCGGTGACCGTTGCCGGGGAGGCCGACGACAATTCCGCCGTGGGCGGAACGCTATCGTTGGCGCGGGCCAGCGTATTGGAGCCCAGGTTCGGGTTGCTTGCCGCGTCGGTAAAGGTCCCGGCTTTGACGACCGCGGAAAACGTCCCCTGTCCCGTGGGCGTCAAGGTAAAGGTGTACGATGCGCCGGCGCCGGCAAAACCGCTCACTTCCGCACGGGACACCGTGATGTCCGCCGCGGCGAAGGTATCGCTGGCTTCGGCCAGGACTGCGTCCACCGTGATGGCCCCGTTGACGGGGTCGGGCGCGCTGCTGGACAAAGTGACGCCCGGTGGCACGGTATCGTATATCCGGGTAAGCACGCCCGAGGCGGCGTTCTGGTTGCCGGCGGCATCCACGAAGCGCCCCGCCGGCACACTGACCGACACGGGGCCCTCGGTGGCAGGGACAAGGACAAAGCCAAACGACAAACCCGCGCCGCTAAAATTTTGAAGCGAGGCATTGGTGACGGAAATGTCGCTCGCGGCGAAGCCGGTGACACTCTCGCTAATGGTCAGCGCCACGGGTATCGGCGTGCTGTTCGTTGCCGGCGGGGCCGTTGATGTGAGCGTGACGGTGGGGGCCGCGTTGTCGAAGACACGGGTGAGCGGGCCCGAGGCGGCATTGGGGTTGCCCGCCAAATCCGTGAAGCGCCCGGCGGGGATGCTGGCGGACACGCTTCCATTGGAGGAGGGAACGAGATTAAAGCTGTAGACCAATCCGGCCGCCACGAAATTCTGGAGGGTCCCGTTCACGATGGAAATGTCGTTCGAGGCGAACCCGGCCGTGTTTTCGCTCACCGTCAGGACGACCGGAATCGGCGAGGTCCGCGTTGGGTCCGGGGCGGAGCTTGTAAATATGGCATTCGGGCCGGCCGTGTCGAAGTTACGCGAAAGGGTATTGGACGCCGCATTCGCGTTTCCGGCCAAGTCGGTGAACCGCCCGGCGGAAACGCTTGCAGTCACGGTCCCGTTCGCGATGGGGACCAAATCGAAGCTGTATATCCGCCCGATAGCCGCGAAATTTTGTATCGTCGCGTTGGCGAGGGCAATATCGCTGGCGGCGAACCCGAGGGTATCTTCGCTTATGGTCATCGACACGGGAATGATCGGGGCGTTGGTTATGGCGGGGACCGTGCTGGTCAACGCGACGGTGGGGGCCGTTCCGTCGAACGAGAGCGTAAGGATGTTCGTAGCGGGGTTCGGGTTACCCGCCAAGTCGGCGAATCGCCCCGCCAGGATCCGCGCGGACACGATTCCGTCGGCGTTAGGAACAAGATTGAACGTGTACACCATGTCGGCCGCCGCGAAGTTTTGGAGCGTGGCGTTGACCAGGAGGATGTCGCTCGCGATGAGCCCGGCCACGCTCTCGGAAACGGTCACCGTGACCGGAATCGGGGAGAGGTTCGTGAGGCTGGGGGCCGTGCTCGCGACGACCGCGGCCGGGGCGACCGTGTCGAAGGTGCGGACGAGCGTGTTGGAGGCGGGGTTTGGGTTGCCGAGAGAATCGGTAACGCTATCGGCGGGGACGCGCGCGGTCACTGGCCCGTTGGCGATTGGAACGAGGTTGAAAGCGATCGTAAGTCCAGTGACGGTAAAATTCTGGAGCGTGGCGTTCTCAATGACGATATCATCCGAGGCGAAACCGGTGTTGGCCTCGTTCATGGTCAAGGTTACGGGAATGGGCGATACGTTTGTCGAGGGCGTGGTGGTACTGGCGAGGGTGGCGGTGGGGCCTGCACGGTCGAAAGTCCATTCGATAATACCGGACGCTGTATTCGGGTTGCCCGCCAAATCGGTAAAACGACCGGCCGGAATACTTGCGAACGCGATTCCGTCGTTGATGGGTAAGAGAGTGAGACTGTAAATTAGGCTAGCAACGGACAAACTCTGGAGTGACGCATTGGACAGGGCAATGTCGTCCGAGGCGAATCCCACGGTTATTTCGCTCATAGTAATTGTCCCGATTAAGGGCGACTCGTTCGTCGGGGAGAGTGAGGTTCTGCGCAAGTCGGCTATCGGGGGCGCCGTGTCGAAGGTCCAATCCAGTACATTCGACGCCGTGTTCTGTCCGCCCCCAGCATGTGTACAGACGTTGGCGGGGATATGCACGGTGATAGGACCGTTAGCAATGGTGGGGAAAAGAGTGAATGTGTAGACAGTTCCGTCAACCTGAAATTGCGCGACAGCGGCATTGCCCGCGACGATATCGTTTTCGTCAAAACCGATGACGGGTTGATCTATGGTCACGGTCACTAAGATCGACGAGTCATTCGTCGGGCTGGTTACGGTACTCGACAAGGCGACTGCTGGGCGAATAATCTCAAAGGTGCGGGTGAGCAAAATTGAATCGGTATTCGAGTTGCCCGCCAAGTCCGTGAAACTACCCGCCGGGATTCCAGCAGACACCAATCCAGCGCCACCGGGGACAAGATCGAAGGTGTAATTCGCGGAGTCGACGTTCGCAAAATTCTCGACCAAAGCATTCTCGGAAATAACATCAGTCAAGGTGAATCCCGTGACGGCCTCGCTCATGCTCACCGAGACGGCTATGGGCGTGATAGTTGTGACCTCTGGGGCAGCACTCGAAATGGTGGCAGTGGGGAGTGTACCGTCAAAGGTGCGTTCGAGGAAGTTGGACGCGATATTCGGGTTGCCCGCCAAATCCGTGAAGCCGCCTGTCGCAACACTTGCCGACACCAATCCATCGCTAGCGGGGATCAGGTCAAAGCTAAAAGTCGATCCGGTGCCCTCGAAGTTTCCAATCGTGGCGTTGACTAGGATTACGTCGTCCATGTCGAAGCCAACGGAATCTTCATCGATGGTGACGGACACGGGGATATTCGAGCTGTTCGTCAACTCGGGAGCGTTAGTTGCCACTATGGGTGTTGGGGCGACTGTGTCGAAGGTTCGAATGAATATCTCCGATGCTGCATTCGAGTTGCCCGCCAGATCGGCAACACTGTCGGCAAGAATCCTGGCGGATACCGGGCCATCGGTAATGGGGATGAGGTCAAAAGCGAATTCCAAGGCCTTTGGCACAAAATTCTGGAGTGTGGCATTCTCCAGAACGATATCGTTTACCGTGAATTCAGTAATTTCTTCGTCGATGACCATCAAGATGGGTATTGGCGAGATGTTGGTCGAGGTGGACACCGCGCTAAAGAAGCTAACGGTAGGTGCCGTATAGTCGACCGTGCGAGTAATTGGGCCGGATTCCGCGTTCACATTGCCAGCCAAGTCCGTAAAACTTCCGGTAGGGACACTTGCCGAGACAAGCCCGGCCAAACTGGGGACAAGGTCAAAACTGAACGTCAGCCCGGCACCCGCGAAATTTTCGAGTGTGGCATTCTGCACATCGAGATCATCCTCAGCGAACCCTTCTTGAGCTTCGCTAATGATTACGACAACCGGGATGCGCGAGGCATTGGTTGGGTCAAGAACGACACTCGACAAGGTGGCGGTGGGCGGCGTATTGTCGAAAAGTCGTCTCACCACGTTGGATGCGAGGTTTGGGTGCGCTTCGGTATCGGTATCCGTGAAAACGCCCGCATTGACTTGGGCGGAAAACTCGCCCTCATTCTGGGGCGACAAGATGAAATTATAGACGGCACTCGTTCCTGAAAAACCGCTGACCGTAGCATTCACGGTCGAGAGGTCTTCCGATCCGAAATCGATACTTGGCTCACCCAATTCAATGGTCACCGTTATGGCGCTGTTGGTTACATCGGCCGCATCGCTTCTCAAAATTACGGTCGGCCTCTCGTTGAAGAACGTTCGGGAGAACATGATTGCCGCATCATTTGGGTTGCCCGCCAAATCGGAGAATCGTTCGGCCGGGATGCTGGCGGTCACGGGACCGTTAGTGGCGGGAAAAAGATCGAAACTGTACGTCCCGCCGGTGCCGTCGAAATTATCAATGACGGCATTGTCAACTTCAATGTCGCTCTTGACGAATCCCAGCACGTCTTCAGAAAAGGTCAACGTCACCGGAATTGGCGAGACATCTGTCGGATCGACAGCACTACTCTCCATCGTCGCGGTCGGGGCCACAGAGTCGAAGGTGCGGGTGAGCGCGAGGGAGGCGGTATTCGGGTTGTTCGCGGCGTCGGTAAGGGCACCCGCGTTTACGGCGGCGGAAAAGGGGCCTTGCGCCGTGGGCGTCAATGTAAAGGTGTAGGCGTTCCCGCTACCCGCGAAGGCGCTGACGGTCGCGTTCTGAAGCGCGATATCTACCTCGACGAAGTTCGTGCTGGGTTCGGACAAATCGACCTGGACATTGATGGCGCCGTTTACCGGATCGAGGGCGGCACTCGTCAACACTACGGTTGGGGCGGTTTTGTCAGATACCCGGGAAAGCACGTTGGACACCAAATTCGAGTTGCCCGCCGTGTCCGTGAATCGTCCCGCGGGAACGCTGGCGGAGAAGAGGCCCTCCACAATCGGCACAAGGTTGAAATTGTACACAAGGAACGACTGCTGGAAGTTCGCAATCGTGGCGTTGACCAAGGCGAAATCGTTGTTGGGGTCGAATCCCGCCCATCCCTCGAAGTTGTTCGGATTGAGCGTCACGGGGATAGGGACATTGGTCAGGACGGGGGCCGTGCTGGTCAGGTTTGGCGTGGGACCGACGGTGTCAAACGTGCGCGTGAACGCATTCGAGGCAATGTTGGCTTCTGCCGTGGCAGTGGATGTAAACCGGCCTGCCGGGATGCTTGCGGAGATGACGCCGTTGGCGACGGTGGGGGTCAGGTTGAACGTGTAAATCGCCCCGATGGCCACGAAGCTCGACACAGTGGCGTTCACGGGCAGAATATCGCTGGCCGTAAAACCAGTGATGGCTTGGTCTGGCGTGGCGGTCACGAGGATGGGCGAGACCCTGGTCGGATCGGACACTGTACTCGTCAGGGTGATCTGGGGCGCGGCCTTTGCGCCTATCGAGGCGGTGACGACGGCGGCGCTGGCGATCACGGCGACGGCGATGCAGCCCAAGATAATCGCGATAGGCCTGACGCCTCCCCCGATGCGGGGCATTCCTCCGCCCCGGGGATGCTGGGGTCCTTCGGGGCAAGACGGGGCGTCAAGGCCATCTTCGTAGTTCATTTTTGCATCCTTATGTACCGAAGAGTAGAAAGCCGGCATGTTCCGAGTCAGTTCCCAGAACCCCATCCGCCAGCGCGTGATTGTAGGGTCTTGCACGGGACAAATTCCAATCGCGGAACCCGGCAGACGGTCTCCGATGTCCGGGGACCCTTGACGCACGAGCGGTTAGGCCGCCGCCGGATTCGCAAATGTGTCGAAAAACATTCGAGAAATCCGGGACGAGCTCGCGAGCCGACAGGTGGTTGTGTGCCGTATTCACCGTTACGCCTCCAGTGCACAGATTGTCCACCGCAAAGGACAGTATGAACCCTCGCCAAGGGGAAGGTTTCGGCGGTGGGTC
>CANKTP010000078.1 GCA_947486375.1 Candidatus Hydrogenedentota bacterium
CCCATACGTCCCATACGTCCCATGTCCTATTTCCAGTAATTCCACCCACTATTCGTCATCCCGGAAAGGAGTACCCATGATCTCCCTGGCCCGCATCCTGCTCGTCGAGGACGACCCGAACGACGCCGAGTTGGCCCTCGAGGCCCTCGCCGAATATAACCTGGCCAACGAGGTGCTCCATCTGCGCGACGGGGCGGAAGCGCTCGATTATCTTTACCGGCGCGGCGCCTTCACGGCCCGCGGCGACGACCAGCCCTCGGTGGTGCTGCTCGACCTGAAAATGCCCAAGGTGGACGGGATGGAGGTCCTCCAGCGGATCAAGGGCGACCCCGATCTCATGCGGATTCCCGTGGTGATCATGACCTCCTCGAAAGAGGAGAAGGACATGGTGAACGGCTACGGTTTTGGCGCGAATGCGTACATCGTCAAGCCCGTCCAGTTCCAGTCCTTTGTCGAGGCCGTGAAGTGCGTCGGGGCGTTTTGGGCCCTGCTCAACGAGCCGCCGCCGGGTAGCCTGCGCCGGCCGGACAAGGCCCCGGGGGAAGCGCCGTGAATAGCACCGCGCGCGCGTGGCCGCAACCCCAAAAAGCCGAACTTTCCGGATAAGTTCTTTGCGTTCTCTGCGTTCTTTGCGGTCATAATTCAATGCAATTTTTAACCGCAAAGAACGCAGAGAACGCAAAGAAAGGGACTTTCCACCGCACAAATTTCTGCGAAGGAAAACAAGATGATGACAGGTAGTCGAATAGACGTCGAGGGGCCCGGGAAGCGCCCGGTGCGCATCCTTCACCTCGAGGACGATCCCCGGGACGCCGAGTTGATCCGGGCGACGATCGAGACCTCGGGCCTCGAGTGCGACCTCGAGGTCGTCGACCGGCGCGACCGTTTCGAGGAGGCCCTGGCGCGGGGCGAGTTCGACGTGATCTTGTGCGACTATAACCTCCGGGGCTACGATGGCATCAGCGCCGTGCGGTTGGCGAGGGAGATGCTCCCCGCAACACCGGTCATCGTCGTGTCCGGCACGGTCAGCGAGGACGACGCCGTCAAGTGCCTGCACGCCGGCGCGGCGGATTACATTTTCAAGGAGAGGCTCGGCCGCCTGCGGCCGGCCATCGACCGGTGCATGGCCGAGGCCGCGCGCGCCCTCGAGCTCGGGGAATTCCAGCAAAAACTCGAACAGACCGAGGGCCGGCTGCGCCAGCTGGCCGAGCAAAGCAGCGAGGGCTTCTGGTTCGTCTCGCTGGACCCGGAGCGAATGGCGTATGCAAGCCCCGCGATGGGAAGAATCTGGGGGGTGCCGCAGGAACAATTCGAGCAAGACCCGCAGGTGCAGTGGGCCGGGATCCACCCGGACGATCGCGGCCGGATCGAGGAGGCGTGGAACGCCGCGATCGCGGGGCCGGGGGCGATGTTTCAAGAGGAATACCGGGTGGTCCGCCCCGACGGTTCCGTCCGCCATGTGCTCGGCAGCGGCACCCCCGTCCGTGTCGTGGACGGACGGGTTGTCGAGATGGGCGGCGTGGTCAGGGACATCACCGAGAACAAATTATTGCAGGAGCAATTCGCGCAGGCGCAGAAGATGGAGAGCGTCGGGCGGCTGGCCGGGGGCGTGGCGCACGATTTTAACAATCTGCTCAGCGTGATCAACGGATACACGCACATGGCGATGGAGGCGTTGCCCGTGGGGGACCCCATCCGGGCGGACCTGCGCGAGGTGTGCAAGGCGGGCGACCGCGCGGCGCAATTGACCCAGCAGCTGCTCTCGTTCAGCCGCAAGCAAGTCGTCAAGCCCATGGTCATCGATCCGGCGGTCCATGTCAAGGAAAGCGAGAATATGCTCAAGCGCCTGATCGGCGAGAACATCCAGATGAAAGTGGCGATCGGCCCGGGCCTTGGACGCATCAACATGGATCCCGGGCAGCTCGAGCAGGTGGTCATGAACCTCGCGGTCAATGCCCGCGACGCGATGCCCGACGTGGGCACGCTGACGATCGAGTTACGCAATGCCGCGCCGGACGAGGGCCGGGGCGAGGCGTTCCCTCCCGGGCCACTCGGGGACCACGTGATGTTGATCGTGTCGGACACCGGGACCGGGATGGACAAGTCCATCCTCGAGCATATCTTCGACCCGTTCTTCACCACCAAGGAGAGAGGCAAGGGCACGGGATTGGGCCTGGCGATGGTATACGGGATCGTCAAGCAAAACGGCGGGGACATCCGCGTCTCGAGCGTGCCCGGCGCCGGGTCGTCCTTTGAGTTGTACTTCCCCCGGGTCTACGAGGACCTGCAACCCGCGCAACGCCCCAACCCAGGAACCCGGGCGGGCGGGACAGAGACGATCCTGGTGCTCGAGGACGAGGAATGGATACGCACGTTGGTCGAACGAATTCTTCGCGACGCCGGCTATACGGTGTTCACGGCGGACGGCGTCGAACAAGCCCTGACAATAATCAAGGATGGGCGGCACACGGTCCAACTGCTCTTGACCGACGTGATCATGCCCGGCATGAGCGGCCCGGACGTCGCGCGCAAACTCATCGAGGCGCAGCCGGGACTCCGCGTGGTCTACATGTCCGGATACACCGGCGACCTCATCACACGCCACGGCGAGCTGGATAGTTCGACGCACTTCATCGCCAAACCCTTCACTGCGGAAGACCTGACGCACAAAGTCCGCGAGGTCCTGGACGAGACGGGGTAATTTCCTGCTTGCTCCCGCTTCCACGTCTCGATCGCGGGTACGTTCACCATTTCATCGCCGCCAGGTCCACGTTGCCGCCCGACAAGATCAGTCCCACCCGCTGGCCCGCGAATGTGTCCGCGTTTGCCAATACTGCGGCAAGCGGCACGGCGGAGGAGGGCTCGACGACGATCTTCATCCGCTCGAAGATGAGCCGCATTGCGGCGCGGATCGCGTCGTCATCCACAAGGAGTATTTGCTTCAGGTGTTCGCGAACGATCGGGAAGGTCTTGTCGCCCAGTGCGGTCAGAAGGCCGTCGGCAATGGTCTTGGGCTCGACCGAGGGATATATCATCCCATCGCGCACGGAGCGAAAGGCATCGTCGGCGCCCTCGGGTTCGCCGGCAAACACGAGCGTATTGGGCGACACATACCGCGTGGCGAGCGCTGTCCCGCTGAGCAATCCGCCGCCCCCGACGGGAGCGATGATGGCGTCGAGGTTCGGGACCTGCTCGAACAATTCCATCGCCGCCGTTGCCTGTCCCGCGATGACACGGTAATCGTTGTACGGATGCACGAGCGCCGCCCCGGTCTCGTCGATGATCAATTGCGCCGCCGCCTCGCGCGCGGCTTGGTTGGGCTCGCAGAGGGTGACGCGTCCGCCGTATCCCTCGACCGCAGCCTGCTTGATCGCGGGCGTGGTGCGCGGCATCACGATGTATGCCGGGATTCCGCGCATCCGCGCCGCCAGGGCCAGGGCCTGCGCGTGGTTGCCCGAGGAATGGGTCACGACCCCGCGCGCGGCCTCGGCCTCCGTCAACGAGAACACCGCGTTGCACGCGCCGCGAAACTTGAAGGCGCCGACCTTTTGGAAGTTCTCGCATTTGAAGAACAGGTCCGCGCCGGCCATGGCGTCGAGCGTGATGCACGTCATCACCGGCGTGCGGCGCGCGTGCGGTGCGATGCGGGCCGCGGCGGCGCGGAGATCGTCGAGGGTGGGGAAAGCGCCGATGGGTTCAGCCATAGAACGTTGTCCGCAATATCATTCGGAAAATCCGTCTCGATTGCGGTAGCAGCCCATTCATCCCTTCCCTCGGCGCGGCTTCTTCGCGGGCTCGCTCGGGGCGAGGGGAGTGGTCAGCTGTTCGTAGAGTTGAAAGAGGAACTCGACTCGTTCACGCTCGCCGCTGAATGCTTCCTTTCGATAGCACCGATCCACGGCGCGATCCAGGGCTTGGTGCGCCTTGAGCAGGTCTCCGGGCATGAATAGCGGATCGTAGAGGTCCGCAAGGGTGGAGGCCATAGTGAGGTGCGGAAGCCTAGCATCCAGCACCGCTTTTGCATATTCCTCGACCTTGAGGCGTTGGGGTTTTGTGGCATCTACAGGCCAGGGGAAATTGTTATAAACCAGTTGCGCGGAATAACGATAGTCCGATTTTAGACGCCCGCATACTTGCCTCATCCAGTCCATGTGCATGGTCGAGGTCAGCACGCCAAAGTGAAAGTTGGTGGCTCGGGGAACAACCTTGACCAAGTTTCCCGCGATGGTGTTCGGCGTCATGAACGCCATCGGCACATAGGGCCTCCGCTCGGAGCTGACTTCGGGGACGACGATGTACCGGGAGTTGGGTTGCCGAATTTCCCCGAATAGCGTCGGTGCCTTGGCCAATTCGCGTGTGGTTTCGCGCCGGCTAGCCGCACGCACGCGCTGCACGTTCTTGATACGCTCCGCGAGAATGGGAGACGATCGCACGACCTGCACGGGCGCATCGACCAACCAAAAGCAATACCGATCGATACCGTTGATCAATTCTTTGCTTCCGATGAATGGTCGAATCCAGGGCTTCAGGGCGGGCTCCTGCCCAAGCACCATCAATCGCTCTTCCGCATCAAGGAGCAGGTGTCCCCCATCGTTGGGCATGCTCCCGAAAATCATCGGGGGAACATCGCAGATTGGCGCGGTCCTGCTCTGGATAACCAACAGCGGTGCGTCGACAAGGTACGGGTTGATGCGGCTGGCCTCCACGGCATGGGGCTCGGACTTCGTCGTCTCGTAGTCATAGATGAGGCATTTAACGGGAAGCGCCTTGGAGAAACCGACGATAACCACATGGACATGGGCTTTCCCCCTGGCTTCGCTGTCCCAGGCGAACGTTCGGTGCGCGAAACGGATACGCGCACCGCGCGCCAGCAGTTCCGTCCACAAGGCAATGGCCTGTTCTCCTTGTGTTATCGAATTCGTCGAGACGAATGCACATACAATGGGGTGGTCCTCGATATAGTCCATCGCCTTGAAATACCAACAACAAACGTAGTCAAGAAGCCCGCCGCCTCGTATGTTTCCCGCGACTAATTTCATGTCTCTCTTTTGATCATAGGATTGGAACTGTTTTCCGACGAACGGAGGATTCCCGAGTACGTAGCTGCACTGTTCCGCCGGCAGGACTCGGTTCCAATCGACGCGGAGCGCATTGGCGCAGTAGATATGGGGCGCGGCGCGGAGGGGGATGCGCTGGTAGACGTTGCCGAAGGCGTCGCCCATCTCGATGTTCATCTGGTGGTCGACGAGCCAAAGCGCCGTCTCCGCGATGTGGCGGGGCCAATCGCTGATTTCGATGCCGTAGAATTGGTCGACATCGACGCGGGAGAGTTTGGCGAATTCGCCCCACTCGAGTTCCCCGGTAAACTGTCCGGGATGCTGGGCCTTCAGGGCCTCAATCTCGAGTCGCCGTAGCTCGCGGTAGGCGATGACTAGGAAATTGCCGCAACCGCAGGCGGGGTCGAGAAATTTCAATGCCGCCAGCTTCTCTTGGAATTCCTTGAGCCGGCGTGTACGGCGCGCGGACTTGTCGTTGCGAATTTGCTCGAGCTCGGCCAGAAGGTCGTCCAGGAAAAGCGGCCGGATCACCTTCATGATGTCCCGCTCCGAGGTGTAATGCGCCCCGATCTGCCGCCGGTCCTTCGGGTCCATGATTCCTTGGAAGAGCGATCCAAAAACGGCCGGCGAGATGCGCGACCAATCAAAGCGGCATGCGCCAACGAGGCGGTTGCGCATCGCGAGATCGAAGCCAGCCAAGGGCAATCGCTCCGCGAACAATTCGCCATTGATGTAGGGGAACGCGGTGAGGTCTTCGTCGAGTTTTTTCGGTCGCCGCTTCTCGGGCGTGTTAAGTATGTCGAATAACCCGCTGAGCGACTGCCCGAGATCGGAACCGTCGGGTCGGGTATGGTTCTCGATATAGAGTTGAAACTGGCCCCGCTCGAAGATGCCCGTGTCTTCCGCGAAAAGGCAGAAGAGCAAGCGGACCATGAGCCGCTCGACGGCCTTTTTGTTGTACAGGGTCTTGGCCACCGCATCATGCAAGTCGGCCATGATTTCGGCTGCCTCGATATTGGCGGGGTCTTCTTCCTTGAATCGATGGACTTTCTGGCCCGCGATGAACGAGAACAGTCGGATGTGTTCGTGCAGGTTGGCGAGTTGAATCTCGTGGGTCTCGACACGGCCCGATTCGGCGGGGTTGCCGTCTTCTTCCGGCTCGAGGTCGTGGAGGATGATACGAACGAAGTCCGAGACCACGATGTAGCGCGGGGCTTCGTCCTCGCGTCCGGAACTTTTCAGGTCCTGGAGATACTGGAAGGCTTGCGATTGGGCTTTTTCGAGCGAGGCACCCGCGCTTTTGTGCTCGGCGAGGAGGTGGCCTTTCCAGAAAAGATCGATAAAGCCGTAGCGGTCCTTGAGCGACTTGACCGGTTCCTCGAAGGCGGCGATGGTGCGGCGGCGCACGCCAAATACGTCGAAGAACTCGTTCCAGAAAGTTTGGGCTTCGGCCTTTTCCCGCGCCACACCCTCCCAATTCCTGGCGAAAAGGATTGCGCGTTGCCGGATTTCGTTCCACGACAATTGCGGCATGTGCGGCCCCTACCTCCCGGAGTTCATGGCGGACTTCCGAAAGGGTACACCAAACGCGAGGCGGAGATCGCCGAGTACGGGGAGCATGCAAATTTTAGCTACTTCGCGTGCTTGAAGACACATAAAACGAATCTTCGTTTCCGCCAAACATCCCCCTTGATCCCCCTTCAAAGGGGGACTTTCCCGTTCTTCCACATTTGTCGAGTCTCTCCATGAGGGCGTGTACTTTCCGCGATTCGATACGCCGACGCTAATTCGATACCACGTGGACGCCTAAATGTACGCGCCGCCCTTGTATTCGCGGTCCGTCTTGAGGATGACGTTGACCAGCGCGGGCTTCTTCGATGCGAAGGCCCGTTCGAGCGCGGGGATGATGTCCTCGGGTTTTTCGACGAGTTCGCCGTGGCCGCCGAGGGCCTCGACGACTTTGTCGTAGCGCGTGTGGAGGAGATCGACGGCGACATAGGTGCCGTAGAAGGCCCCTTGGGGGCGCATCATCTGGCCCCAGGCGGCGTCGTTGCCGATGATGCCGACGATGGGCAGGTTGAAGCGCACGGCGGTGTCGTATTCCATGCCGTTGAGGCCGAAGCTGCCGTCGCCGTAGATGATCAGCACCTTGCGATCGGGGTACGTGGCTTGCGCGGCGAGGGCGAAGGGCATGCCGACGCCGAGGGTGCCGAGGGGGCCGGGATCCATCCAGAGGCCGTTCTTCGGGATCGGGACGACCTTCGCGGCCGAGGCCACCACGTCTCCGCCGTCGCCGATGACGATCATGTCGTCATCCCGGCCGACGAACTCGGCGATGTCCTTGCAGAAGCGGGCCGTCTCGATGGGGACGGCGTCGGAGCCTTGCTTCTTCGCCTCGGCGGCCTCGACGGCTTCCTCGCCCTTGCGCAACTCGGCGCTGTAGGCGGAGAAGTCTAGCTTGATGCCTTCCTTGTCCATGACCTCGATCATGCTGTCGAAGGAACAGGCGAGATTGCCGACCAAGGCCACATCGGCCGCGCGGTTCTGGCCGATGAGCAGGTTGTCCATGTCGAGCTGGATGACCTTGGCGTCCTTGGGGATGTCCTGGCCGAACTTCATGCGGAAGTCGAGGATGCACCCGGCGAGGATGATGACGTCGCAGCCCTTGATGGCGTCGCGGCGGGTGTAGTTGAAGAGGAGTCTCGACCCGCGGGGGATCGTGCCGCGGCCCATGCCGTTCGCGTAAGCCGGGATGTTCGTCTTGTCGAGGAAGGCGATCATTTGCTTTTGCGCGTTGGACCATTTCACGCTGGTACCGGCCATGAGCATGGGGCGCTTGGCCTTCTCGAGCACGCGCAGGGCGGAGATGATTTCGTCGCGCTGGGGCGAGATGAGCGGCGGCGTGGTGCGGATCGGCGGGAAGCGCACGTTGTCCGCGTTCACGTCGTTCATCAGGATGTCCATGGGAATCTCGAGGAACGCGGGGCCGGGAATGCCGGTGACGGCATGGCGCACGGCGATCTCGATGTATTCGGGGATGCGCTCGGTGTCGTAGCATGCGCCGGCCCATTTCGTGATGGGCTTCATCAGCGCGACGTGGTCCATTTCCTGGAGCGAGCCGCGCCCGAGGTTGGCGAAGGGGCCTTGTCCGCCGATGACGAGGATGGGGGAGTTGGCGCGCCACGCATTCGCGACGCCGGTCACGCAATCGGTGACGCCCGGCCCGGCGGTCACGACGGCGACGCCGACCTTGCCGGGATTCAGCCGCGACCATGCGTCGGCGGCGTGGGTTGTGGCTTGCTCATGGCGCACGTCGATGATGCGGATGCCCTGCTCGAGGCAGCCGTCGTAGATGGGCATGATGTGGCCGCCGCTCAGGGTGAAGATACATTCCACACCCATGTTCTTGAAGGCTTTCGCCGCGAGTTTGCCGCCGTGTGCCATGAATCCTCCCGTATATGACGCCCCCTACCGGGAAACGCCGAATGGTTCGATTGCGAATGGTGCCTTCGCCGCGAATCGTGTCGATTTCCCGCGAAAAGGGAAGCCGTATGGTACCCGCTGGGGCGGACAAAGGCAACGCCTCGAGTACTCACGGATGTACGCATTAGGTTGGCCGTCCGGCGTGTTCACGCGCTCTTGCGGCGTGGGGCGGGATGGGCCAGTTTGACGACGAGCAGCTCGATCAAGAGATTTCCGTTCGAACCCGTATCGCGCATCATGAACTGCGACTCTGTACACAGGGCGAATGCGGCCCGAAGCTTCGCGACTCCCAGTTTTTCGGCGAGCGGCCGCACCTTCGTGGCGACGAAGGGGCTGATGGCGGGGTTTCCGGGCGCGGTTGCCACGAGATAGGCATTCTTCAGGAGCCAGTTAATCGTGCCGATCATCTCGTCGGGATGTTTGCCCAAGTCGATCAAGCGCCGCAGAGCCATCAGGGCCGCCCCCGCCCGCGACGATGCAATGGCGTCGGTCAGGGCCCAGATTTCCTCCTCGGCGACATCGGCGCAGGCCCGGACAACGGTCTCCTCGCCGATGGTCCCCGCGGCATCGCCCACGAAATTGATGACGTTGGTCAGTGCGTTGTTGACGTCGCCGAGGCGGTTGCCCGCCCGCCGCACCAACTCGTGGATGGCCCCATCGGTGAATTGGGCGTTGCGCGCCCGGGCCTCAGTCCGGACCCATTGAATGGCGCCCTTCGGGTCCAGCTCGGGGCACTCGACAATGACGCCGGCTTTTTCGCAGGCCTTGAAGAATTTCGTGCGGCGGTCGACCTTGTCCGAGACCAATAGCAGGGTCGATGATTCGTTCGGCGATTCAAGATAGGCGAGCATCGCGCCGCTCCCGGACTCCGCGGAATAGCGCTCGGCGTTCCGTACGACGATTATCCTCCTGTCGGCAAGGAACGGAAGCGTCTGGGCTTCCATGACGACCGTGCCGGGAGGCGTCTCGTCGGCGTAGAAGGCGGCATAGGCGAATTCCCGGGAGGCCTCGTCCACGGCCAACGCCGTGTATTGATCGAGCGCCCTCTCGACCAAAAAAGGCTCGTAGGTCGTTATCTTTGCCCTTGGCCCGGCCTTTCCGGGGCAAAACAGATAGACGGGGCTGGGCTTGAGGGTGGCGGCGTCCCGGATGAAGTCGAGGACGTTCACGCGCCTACCATGGCTCGATGGTACGGTAGAAGACGTCGGATGCGAGTTGCTCGAGGGCCTCGGCCGCGGCACGGTTCTCCTCGGCGGTCTGGAAACTTCGGACTGCGGGCAGGAAGGTCTCGGCATTTCCGCGGAGGCGGTCGGAAGTGGCACCGGCGGCCCGGGTGTAGAAACTGGTCTCGCCGACCATGCGCGGGTCTTGCCAGAGGATGTCGCCGGTGCGCGGATCGCTCAAGCGGACGCCGGCGGTGACGATGGTAAGGAATTGGGTGACCTCATCGTCTGCGTCGTAGGTCAGTCCATCCAGTCGATAGTCGAGGATAACGCCCTCGAGCAGGAGGTCGGCGTTTTCCCGGGGGGCGATCCGAAGCCGGCCGTCGTTGATGAATTTTCGCGAGACCGCGTTGGTGAGCGGGGCTTGGAGATCGTACTCTCGGCCCTGGTTGAGGAAGGCGGCGACGTGGATGGACTGATACTTCGGATCCAGCGACGATTGGGTCGTGTAGCCGCAGCCGGTACACACCAAGCATAGCAGCGACAATCCCAGTCCGCTTATCGTACGCCGGTCCATGGGTATTATGTCGCGGGCCCGACAAACGCCGCCGCCGCCGTGCGTCGCGACGGATTGGCGTCGAGCCACTCTTTCGCCTTTGCCGCGGCGGCGGTCTCGGCGAACTGTTCCAGCACCACCTCGTAACAGATGCGGGCGGACTCGAATTGCTGGCGCCGTTCGTAAAATTTGCCCACCCGCAGTCGATGTTCGGCGACGGTGTCGCGCATTTCGTCCCGCACGCCGGAGAGTTCACCGCTGCGGGCATCGGCCGGATATCGGGTGCGGAACTCGTCGATGGCGGCGACGGTCAACTGGCCCGGGGACTGATCGTAGTCTGGCCCCCTGGCGCTGGCGCGGTAGGTCTGGATGAGCCCGTAGGCGGCCTCGGGCACGATCGGGGAGTTGGCGTAATCCTCGAGCACGCGCCGATACTCGAAGGCGGCCTCGATATACTCCTCGCGCGTGAAATGGCACAGGCCAATCTTATACTGCGCCTCGGCGGCGGAGTCGGTGAAGGGCTGGTTGTCAATCACCATCGAATACACTTCGATGGCGCGCTTGAAAGGCCGCTTGGCCCAGGGCCGCCACCCGAAGGTGTACCAGGGTTTGTCGGTCTTCCCCTCGATATTTTCCTTGCCGCGCTCGAAGAGGGCGTCGCCGATGGCGTATTGCCGCTCGATCACGCGGTCGAAAAACGCACTGCCCGGATAACTATCGACGACCAATTGGAACTCGCGGGCGGCATCCATGTAGTCGGCGGTGGCCATCTTGATCTCGCCGCGAAGGTACTGGTTCTCGTCGGAGAGGGGGGAGTCGCCGTAAAAATCGACGAACTTCCCGGTCTCTCGCATGGCCTCGCTGAATCGGCCTTCGAGCAACAGGGAGCGTGCGTACTCGATTTGGAGTTCCGGCGTCTCCTTGGGCAGGCGCTTCATGTTCACGAAGCGCCCGGTTTCGGGCGTCCATACCCATTGGGCCGATGCCAGCGGCCCAAGGACAGCCACAAGGAGTACCGTCGCACTCAATCGCCACCACTGCATGAAGTACCTCCGTCCGCTGGGCGGACATTCGAGTGTATGCGGCAGGGTGAGGCCCGTGGGGAATGATCCTGCCAAACCATTCCGAGGTCATGGTACCAGCCATGTCCCGCTGACCGCAAGCGATTTGCCCGGAAATCGATCTGTCTCCCTCTTGTCTCGAAGCTCCTGGGTCTGGCCGCTATTTGGGGGCTTCCGGCTTCGCGAGGGCGACAAAGTCCGGTTGCTTGGGGGTCGGTTGCCAATCGTCGTTGATGAATAACGGAAGGTATTCCGCTTTTTGGATACCGGCCTTCGATGCCCATACCCTAAAAATCCGACTTTCGCGTGTTGGCGGGCGCGACTTTTGGTCGAAGACGAAGTTTCCGAGACTGTAGATTATCAGTCCGTCGCCGTACCACTCGGCGTCCTGCAGGACGTGCGGATGGTGGCCGATCACCAGGTGGGCCCCCTGGTCGATGATAAAGTTCCCGAACGCGCGTTGCCGCGCATTGGGCGTGAGTTCGTATTCGACGCCCCAATGGACCGATACCGCGACAATATCGACCGTGGCTTTCAGGCGCTGGATGTCGGCGGCGACGGAGGCGTTGTCGCCCAACGCGGGGCCCTCGGGGAACACGGCGAATTCTTTGGCATTCCCGTATGGCGACTCGGGATCGACATAGGCGAGGAACCCGATTCGGACTCCGTCGATCTCGGTCACGAAGGGATCCTGGGGTATGCCTCGCTTGGTGAGGCCGAGCGGCTGTACCTTGTTTTTGACCAGGTTCGCGGCGGTATCCCGCATCGCCACTTCGCCATAGTCGAGCACATGATTGTTCGCCATCGACCCGATATCGATGCCCGCGGCGGCAATTCCCCATGCCGACTCGGGCGCGGCGTTGAAAGTGTAGCGTTTCTCGATTACCTTGCCTCTTCCGGATATCGGGCACTCGACGTTGCAAAACGCCAAGTCGGCCGCGCGGAGAATCTCGGTCGTGTTGGCGAAGGGGAAGTCGTAGCCGCGGCGGTTGTCGAGGAGGCTCTTCGCGACGTTTCGCGACATCATTACGTCGCCGGTCAGGGCCAGGGAAACGAGGCCGTCCCGGACCGGCTTTGACGCGGCGGGAGGGGGTGGCGGTGTCGTAACGGGGGAATTGTCGCCGAGGAACCCCGGCAGCATCGCCGCGGCCCCGACGGCCAGGATGATAGCGGGGAGCCAGCGCACTGCCCGGCGTGGGTTGAAACGCGTGAAGGCGGCCCCCCAAGCGCCTGCCATGGCGTCGGCGATCATGTACGTGCAGAGGGCGAGCAACAAGCACGAGAGGTAGAAGCTCATGGGGAACGCTATCTCGTGGAAGCGGTTGAGGAAGTAGCCCGCGATGCTCAACGCGAAAAACAGGGCGGTCGCGAAGAGACGGTTGGGCCTCTCGAGGTTCGCGGCCCCGTAGAGGAATGGGACGGCGAGGACGACGTAGTAGTAAAAGGTCGGGGCGGTGAGGAAGAAAAACGGCACGAAGCCGAGGCACAAGGCCTCGTAGGCCCTTAGCCTTCTCGAGGCGAGGAAGGTGACGGCAAGCACGGCGCCCTGGATGAGCATCCATTGGCCTTGGTGCGCCTCGAAGGCCCGGAATTTATCGCCCCCGGTTTCGTATGGCCACAAGAAGATGTACTTGAAGCCGACGCGGGTCGTGGAGATGTCGCCGTTGTGCAGGGATATCTTCGACAGGAACTCGCGCCAGTATTCGGTCCCCCCGGTATAGACGGCAGAGAATGCGGCCAGCGCACCCAAGACGGCCGCGAAGGCGCCGAAGAAATGCCAGTAGTCGCGACGGACTTTCCGGGTCTCGAGGAAATCCCAGATCAACTTCGCGCCGATCCCGAAGGCGAAGATGGCGGGAAACACGCGTATGGATGCGGCGTAGGCCAATGCGGCGCCGGCAGTGGCGTGGCGCTCCCGCTTCAAGGCGCAAGCGCATAGGGCCATCGCGAGGAGCCAGTCCATTCTCAGGAAGGCACCCTTGATATGGACGAAATTCATGAAGAATGTGGTCCCCATAAATACGGCCAGGAGCATCGCCACCGGATAGCCGAACACGGCCCAAACGAGGGCAACCAGGGCGACGAGCAGGATCGGGTCGATCATCGCCAGGGCGAACATCCCCGCCTCGTTCGAGGTGGAAATGCGGTTCGAGAGCAACCCGGCGATGGTGGTCCAGACGGGCGTGCCGTTGTAGCCCTTGTCCCGGATCATTTGTTGCCACTTGGCCACCGGGACGATGGATTGGAAGTATTCGATGTCCTTTACGAACTCCGCCCAACGCGCCGGGGAGAATTCGCCCCGGTATGCATCGGGCTTCGCAAACACCTCACGGACCGGGAGGTAGGTATGGTCGTTCAGGTTGCGGATGGTCCAATTCGGTTGGACGAGGCGTTTTCCCTCGGCGTCCGCAAGGACGGAGGCCCCATAGAGTTTGTTGTACCCGAGTTCGTCGGCGTATTTCGAGGCAATGTAGTAGTGATAGAAATCGTGGGGGTTCATGTAGCGGCCGTAGCGGAGCGTGCCGAACTCGATGTAGCAGGCCGAGGCGGCGACGGCGGCGACGGCGAGGGCCACTGCGACGGTCCGGCGGACACGCGGGCCGAATTCGCGCGTCGCCAGGAGGGCAAGGATGCACGCCAGGGCGATTCCGCCCTCCGCGACGAGGAGTTTTACGAAGACGCGCGCGATGCCATCCGTGATCATGATTCCAATGCCCTCTTGATTCTCCTGAGTGTAATGGGAACCCCACAGGCGATCAACACGGCGTCCGTTCGGGCCGCGAATGTGGGGCGGTTGGGCGGAGGCCTGGCGGTTGCGCCGGCCGCGTCGGGAGGTTGTGTTTCGACCAAGCCAAACCGTATAGTCAGTGGCAATCATTATTTCGAAACGCACGAGGTTTTCATGACCGAACCCGATAAAAAGCGCGCGTTGATCACGGGCATCACGGGGCAGGACGGCTCGTATCTTGCCGAGCTCCTGCTGCAGAAGGGCTATGAGGTTTTCGGCGTCGTGCGCCGCTCGAGCACGGAGTCGTTCGAGCGCATTATCGAGGTGAAGGACCGCATCCATCTTGTGCAGGCCGACCTGACGGACCAGAGCTCGATTATCCGTGCCGTCGAGACGATCCAGCCGCATGAAGTCTACAATCTGGCCGCGCAGAGTTTTGTCCCGACATCGTGGGAACAGCCGATTCTTACGGGCGAGGTGACCGCGCTCGGGGTGACGCGGGTGCTCGAGGGCATCCGGCTCGTGGATCGTTCGATCCGTTTTTACCAGGCGTCGTCGAGCGAGATGTTCGGGGATGTCCGCGAGACGCCGCAGACGGAGACGACTCCTTTCTATCCGCGGAGCCCGTATGGCGCGGCCAAGTTGTACGGGCACGCGATTACGGTCAATTACCGGGAAAGTTACGGGATGTTCGCAGTTTCGGGCATCCTGTTCAATCACGAATCGCCGCGCCGTGGGCTCGAGTTCGTCACGAGGAAGGTGACGCACGGCGTCGCCCGGATAAAACACGGTCTCCAGTCCGAGCTTCGGCTGGGCAACCTCGAGGCCAAGCGGGACTGGGGATACGCCCGGGACTTTGTGCGCGCCATGTGGCTGATGCTCCAGCAAGACGACCCCGACGACTACGTGGTATCGACCGACGAGACCCACACCGTGCGCGAGTTGTGCGAGATCGCGTTCGCGCGGGCGGGGCTGAATTGGTCGCAGCATGTCGTGGTCGACTCGAAGTTCTACCGCCCGGTCGAGGTCCACTTGTTACTGGGGAATAGTTCGAAAGCGCGGGAACGCCTGGGATGGGTGCCCGAGACCACTTTCAAGGACTTGGTCGAGCTGATGGTCGACGCCGACCTCGAACGGGTGGATTTCGAGAAGCGACACCCGCGGACGATCGTGGCCGGATGAGTCCCCGCGCCCTTATAACGGGGTGTGAAGGCTTCGTCGGAACGGCCTTATCGGCGCATCTCGCCGCCTCGGGGTGGGAGGTTGCCGGCTGCGGGCTGGCCATCGACCACGAGACGCCCGCGCGCTTTCGATGCGATTTCCGTTCGCCGGAGTCTGTCCGCGAGGCGGTTGCGCGCGCCGGCGCGATTTCGCATGTGTTCCACCTCGCCGCGCTCACCTTCGTGCCCGATGCCGGGAAGGACCCGGTCGCGGCGTACGACACGAATCTCCAAGGCGCGATCCGGTTGATTGAGGCCATGCGCGCGAGCGCACCCGGGGCCCGGCTGATATTCATCGGGAGCTCGGAGGTATACGGCCCGCCGCAGTTCCTGCCGATCACCGAGGAGCATCCCTTCGCGCCGCAAAATCCCTACGCGATCGGCAAGGCGGCGGCGGACCTCCATTGCGCGTGGGCGCACCGGGCGATGGGAATCGACGTCGTCCGCGTCCGCCCCTTTAACCATTCCGGGCCCGGTCAATCGGACCGGTTCGCGCTTCCCTCGTTCGCCCGGCAGATTGCCGAAATCGAATGCGGCCTGCGCGAACCCGTGCTGAGTGTGGGCAATATCGAGGGGGCACGCGACTTTTCGCATGTCGCGGACGTCCTGCGGGCGTACGCGCGCATTGCCATCGACGGGACGCCTGGCGCGGCGTACAACGTGTGCTCGGGCCGCTCGGTGTCCCTGAAATCCGCCCTCGACCAATTCCTGGAGATGGCCCGCGCCCGCATCCGGGTGAAGGTCGACCCGGGCCGGTTCCGCCCCAGCGAGATAGCCGAAATTCGGGGGTCGCATGCCGCGCTCACCGCGGCCACGGGTTGGCAGCCGGCGAAGCGCTTCCAGGAACTATTGGAGGACCTCCTGGGATATTGGCGGGCGCAGATCGCCGCCGACAAGGCGCATTGAGGGGAGGCGATTCGTCATTCCTGCACGACGGGGGGCGCGTCGAGCTCGATGGCTACCGTGAAGACGCCGGAATCGGGAAGTATGCCGGGCAAGGCGACGGTCTTGGCGGCGTTATCGAAGGCGAGTTCCCCGCTGGCGCCCAAGAGATGCGCCCTTTGAATCGTGTTCTGTAGGCCCGGGAGTTCGACGGGTCCCTGCGATCCGCCGTCGAGATGGATGTAAATCGTATTGCCCTTGGCGGTACACATGCCCCGGGGGAGCTTTGGGAACGGCGAGGCGGTCGCGCCGTAGATGGATTCCCCGTTGACCGCGAGCCATGCGCCGATTTCGCGGAGACGCTGGACCATCGGCGCGGGGATTTCGCCATCGGGAGTGGGGCCCACATTGAGCAGGAGATTGCCGCCGCGGCTGACGACGTCGACGAGAACCCGGATGAGCTCGGCGGCGCTCTTGAACCCCGTGTCCTTGATCGAGTATTGCCAGTAGTCGCCGATGGTCATGCATGCTTCCCATGGGAACGGCTTCTCGCGCTCGAAGTCCATTGCGACATTCATCTCGGACGGTTGTTCGCGGGTGTAGAAGTCGGCCAGCTTCGTGATGCCGCGCTCGCCGAGGCCCACCCGGTCATTGACAAGCGCGGCGGGCTGCAATTCGCGGATCATCGACACCAATTCCGGGGCGCGCCACGCGGCGGCGGGGTGGTCCCACTCGCCATCGAACCATATTGAGTCGATGGGTCCGTAGTTCGTGCAAAGTTCGCGGACCTGGCCGAAGAGATAGTCGTCGACATATTTCGGCAGGTTCTTCGAGTAGTCCGGGTGGCGCCAGTCGAGCATCGAGTAATAGAAGCCGATCTTGAGGTTGGCGGCGCGCGCGGCGTCGGTGAGTTTGCGCAGGTAGTCGGCCTTGGGGGCCATGTTCATGCTGTCGTATTCGGTCAATGCGCTGTCAAACATCGTGTAGCCGTCGTGATGCTTCGACGTAAAGACGACGTACTTCATGCCGGCATCTTTCGCGATCGCCATCCAATTCGCGGCGTCGAATGACTTGGGGTTGAAGCGCTCGGCGTACTTGACGAAGTCGGCACGGGCCTTGGTATCGGCCTTCATGTCGAAATAGTCGTAGGGCGATCCCGCGTCGGTGCCGTGCTCCGCGAAGGGGCCCCAATGAATGAACAGGCCGAACTTGGCGTCGCGGAACCATTCCTGGCGCTTCGCCTTCGCCTCGGCTTCCATCCGTGCGCGGTAGCCGGCCATGTCGCCGACGTCGCGAATTCCCTCGCCGGGATACCACGCCTCGAGAAATTCGCCGAGGGTGCCTGGGTAGGCCGCCTGCTTGATGTTCATCCAGGTGAGCTGATCGCCCACGGCGTAGTAGAGATGGGTCTTGCCGTCGACCTCGGCCAAATCGGCGTCGGAGGCGTTGATGCCATCGTCGATCTCCGCCGGGGTTAGCACGGGATTGAGGGCGCTGCGATACCACGTATTCAGGTCCTTTGACCGAGTGATGTACGTCTCGAAGCACCATCGCGGCGTGCGGTGTTCCAAATAGAGGACATAGACGTAGCCATCGTGGTAGCGAACGGTTGGGCAGGCGGTGTAGCGGTCGGTGCCAAACGTCGCCTCGGGCAGCTTGGTCCATTCGGCGCCGTCTTTTGACTGTGCGAATTTGACGGTGAAGGCGGGATACGCCGGGTCGTTGCTCTCGTAGGCCAGCAACAGACCATCGGGCGTCTTGCAAAGGGAACTATTGAACAGATGCTCGTTGGTTTCTTGGACAATGGCGACGGATTGCGTCCATTCTTTAAGATTCGTCGACGAAAAAATCGTCACGTCGTTCCAGTTGTTCTCGTCGGAGCGTGAGGCCGAAACCATGAGCCGGTCTCCGTCCACATGGGCGCTCGCGAGGCTGTATCCCATTCCAAATCGCGCGAGCTCCTCTTCGGTCGCCGTGTCGTGGATGGTGAGGTAATAATCTTCGAGTCGCGTGCCCCACTGTGCGGGCCGGTGACAGACCAGGAGGCATGATCGCCCTTTCCATACAAACGGCGTGACCTCGCAAACGTCGCGCGCCACGAGTGCCGGGGCCTCGTGCGG
>CANKTP010000079.1 GCA_947486375.1 Candidatus Hydrogenedentota bacterium
GGTCCACGGGGAGGACGCCCTCCGCGGAGCGCTAGCGGCCACGGCGGCCATGTTCGGGGGAGAACTCACGGGGCTTGACGACGCCACGCTCGAGGACATATTCGGCGAAATGCCCTCGAGCCGCCTGCCTCGCGCGGTGTTGTCGGAAGGGCGGCTACTCCTTGACGTTCTCGTCGAGTGTGGCTTTTTTGCGAGCAAGGGCGAGGGGCGCAAGATGATCCAAAACGGCGGCCTTTACCTGAATAATGTGCGTGCGGAGCCCGATACGCGGCTTGGCGAAGGTTCGCTTGCGTCGTCGGCGATTGCGGTCGTTCGCAAGGGAAAAAAGAACTATCACTTGCTCCGATTCGGGTAAGACGCATCGGGCGACCGGGTGAGCACGCCGCCAGGTCGAGGCTCTATCTCCCCTCTTGGGGGAACATTCGGGGATGCTGTCCCCGCGTGTAATGGCCGGGATTCGTTTGGATTGCGCTTTTTTTGTATTGGCGGTATGATATCGAGAGGTAGCCGGAGGCCGTACCCGGGCGTCCGGCCCAAATCGAGGAGAATCGCCAAATGATGAAACGAATCGTTGCCGCATTGGCCCTTTGTCTCTTTGCCGGCTTCGCGACCGCCACGTTCGTGGACGTGGCCTCGGCCGCGGAAAAGAAGTCCACGAAGGCGATGGACAAAAATAAAGCCACCAAGAGGGGTGTCAAGGGGGCGCTCGCCGAAAGCAAAGACAAGGAGGGGCCCTCAAGCCTGCAAATTGGGGTCGGGGTCGGCTCGGTCTTTGTGGCGTACGCCGTGGTCAAATGGCTCTAGCCGGTTGAGCGTGCGGATTGCTTGCCAAATTGCGGTCGCGCCGTGTTGATGGTGCCCGGCCCCATTCCTTGCGTTGGGGCCCCAGGCTTTTGAGGGCTCGAGGCGCGGCGAGGGTTCCCTCGAGTGGCCGGCGGCGCATCGCCGATCTGGATATCCGGGCCCGGCTCGGCGCGGGGGCGGATCGTGCCTGAACGCATCCTCATCCTGGACGACGAAAAAAGTATCCTCGACATCCTCGGCCAGCACCTCGGGGGGGAGGGGTACGATTGCGTCCAATGCGATTCGCCGCGCCTGGCGCTGGATATCCTTGATCGGGAAAACTTCGCGCTGCTCATTACCGACCTGAAGATGCCCGATATCTCCGGGCTCGAGGTTGTGGGCCGGGTTCGCGCATCGTATCCCGACATGGCGATCGTGGTGGTGACGGCCACGGTGGAGGTGACCAACGCGATAAACGCCATGCGTGCGGGGGCCGACGATTACGTGCTCAAGCCTTTCAACCTGGCGGAAATCTCGTTGAGCGTGGCGCGCGCGTTGGAAAAACGGGCGCTGATCGTGCAAAACCGGAAGTATCAAGAGGAACTCGAGTCGCGCATCCACGAGGCCACCCGGGACTTGCAGCGGACCAACTCCGAGCTATTGAAGACCAAGGAGTACCTGGAAGGCCTGATCGACAGCACCGTCGACGCGATCGTCACGATCGCGGCGGACAGCCGGATCGAATTCGCGAACCGCGGCGCGCAGCATATGCTCGGCCATCCGGAGGCCGACCTCAAGGGTACGCCTATCGGGACCTACGTCATTGGGGGCGCCGAGGAGTTCAACTACGTCAGGCGGGTGTTGCGGGAGGACCGTCCCCTGCAGAACTACGAGACCGAGTTCAGGCACAAGTCGGGGCGGACCATCCCGGTCAGCATGTCCATATCCATGGTGCGCGGAATTGACGGGGAAGGCCCGGCGGCGCTGGCGATATGCAAGGACATCACGGATCAAAAGCGCCTCGAGCGCGAGTTGAAGGAAATGACGATCCGGGACAGCCTGACCGGACTATACAACCAGCGCTATTTTTACGACCGGCTCGAGGCCGAGATCGAGCGCGCCCGCCGGCAGAAGCGGCCCTTGTCGTTGCTGCTGATCGACGTGGACCATTTCAAGTCGTACAACGATTCGAGGGGCCATCTCGAGGGCGACCGCGTGTTGCAGGAAGTGGGGCGCGTGATCCTGCAATGCACGCGCGAACACGTCGACACCGGTTTTCGCTACGGGGGCGACGAGTTTACCGCCATCCTTCCGGAAGCCTCGCAGGAGACCGCGCTTACCATCGCCGAGCGTATCCGCGAGTTGTTCGAGGAGAAGCGCTTCGATCTATTGACGATGAGCATCGGGCTGATGACCTATCGCGACGGGCAGTCTTTGCGTTCGTTCATCCAGTTCACCGACTCGATGATGTACGACGCGAAACGCGCCGGGGGAAATCGCGTCTACGTGTACGGCGTCGAACGCGAGGGCCAGGAGAGCCCGGGGGAGTGAAGTTCGGAATCTGCAACGAGATTTTCGATGCTTGGAAAGACGTCGATCGCGCGATCCACTATGTTCGCGAGTTGGGGTACGACGGATTGGAGGTCGCCCCGTTCACGCTGGCGCCGGATGTCGAGGACATTTCGGCCCCGATGCGGCGCGAGGTGGCGAAGAGCGCGGAGAGCGCGGGGCTCGAAATCCTTGGGATTCACTGGGTGTTGGTCGGCCCGGACGGCGTCTACCTCAATCACCCCGAGCGTTCTGTCCGCGAGCGGACCGCGCAATACCTTGCCGACCTCGCCCATTTTTGCGCGGACATCGGGGGCACTCGGATGATTTTCGGATCGCCGAAGCAGCGCAAGGTGTATCCCGGTCTCACCTACGATCAAGCGTTTGACTTCGCGGTCGAAACCTTCGAGCGCGCGTTGCCGGTCCTCGAGGATCGGGGCGTGACGTTGTGCATGGAACCGCTCTCGACGCGAGAGACGGATTTTTGCACGAGCGCCGAGGAAACGGTCAGGTTGATAGACCGCATCGATCACCCGAATTTCCGGCTGCTGTTGGACACGAAGGCGATGACGGACGAGCCCGAGGGGAGGCCGGCGACGATTCGGAGATACGCCAAATACATGGCGCACTATCATGCGAACGACGAAAATTTGAACGGGCCGGGATGGGGCGAGGTGGACTTCGGGCCGATATTCGAGGCGTTGACGGACGTGGGCTACGACGAATACGTGTCGGTTGAGGTGTTCAACTTCGAACCCGGGCCGGAAGCCATCGCGATGCGAAGCTTGGAGTATATGCGGGGATTCTTGCGATAGGACTTATGGGGCCGGGGGACTGTTGCGGGCGGGGAACGGACGGTCAGACGCGGGTAATCTGGGGCTTCAACACCACCGTCTTGGTTCCCTCGAAGGCCGCAATAATCCGCTGGTACATGGCCTCGTCTTCGTAGGTCCCGACAATCGCGCCGCCGGAACCGGCGAATTTGGCGCTGGCCCCGGCCGCGCGGGCCATCATGACCATGTCGATGTTGGCCTGGGATATCTTGTAGATTGACATGCGGCGGTTAAAATTCGCGTCGAGCCAGGGCGCAATCTCGTCCTTGCGTCCAGCCACCAGCAGATCGCGCACCTGTTGCGCATATCCCGCGAAGTCCTTCATGGCCGCGATGATCTCGGGGTCTTCCCGAATCCACCGTTCGCGGATATTGTTGTGAAAGACCTCGGAGCCCTCGGCGAGGTCGGTGCGGTAGGCGACATAAATATTCGGGAGCAGGGCGGGATCGAGTTCCTCGTACTCGCCGTAACCGCGCGATTCCATCAGGGCGCGGTCGAAGTTCATGAACACGCAGTCCTCGTAGACTTGGATTACGCGGTCTTGCAGCCCGGCGGAAATTCCCAGTTCGAGGTTCTCGACGCTCAGGATCAAGCCCGGCTGGAGGTGCTTTGGAATGTCCGTCTCGTAGAACTCCATCAGGCAGCGCAGCGTGGCGGTCACGAGGGCGCTCGAGCCGGCCAGGCCGACGCGGCGCGGAATGGTCGAGCGATAGCGGAGCGAGAAATTGCGGTCATGCAACTCGATCCCCTCGGCGTCGCAGTAGTCGACGAAGCGGCGCACGGTGGCCTTCATCAACCGGACGCCGCCGTAATAGCCCTGTTCCTTGACGTCGCGCACCAGATCGCGGACGGAAATATACCGGGACTTGTCCTGAAAACTCGGGATGATCTCGACCTCGGGGCTCTCGTACAGGCTGACCTTCGCGAAGAAATTCCGGACCGTGACGCTGATGGTCTTCCCGAAATATCCGTCGGAAGGGTTTCCGACGAGGCCCGCCCGGGCAAATGCCGTCGCTTCCACCGCCATGCCGTTACCTCGAATTTCGTTGTCGCGGGACCGTCACCGCGGTGCTGAGTCTTGTTGGCTGCGTTGCTTGCGCATCTCGCGGCGGAACTTCGCCACCGCCGCGTTATGCTCGCTGAGGGTGTTGCTAAAGGTATGGGTCTTGCCGTCCGCGTTGGAGACGAAGTAAAGGAAGTCCACGTCCGCGGGATGCATCGCGGCGCGGAGGCTCTCGTTGCCCGGGCTGCAAATCGGGCCCGGGGGCAGCCCGGCCACGCGATAGGTATTGTACGGGGAGTCGACCTCCTTGTCCGCGTCGAGGAGCCGCTGGCCGTATTTTCCAAGCGCGAACTGGAGCGTCGAATCCATGTCGAGCCGCATCCCCATCTCGATGCGATTGTGAATGACCGCAGAGACCAGGGGACGTTCCCCGTCGATTCGCGCTTCTTCCTCGATGAGCGAGGCGATGGTCACGATGCGAAGCATGTCGCCGGGGGATTCATTCGGCGCGAGCGCCTCGAACTCCCTTTGAAATTGTTCGAGCATTCGTTCGACGACCTCGCGTTCGGCGGGTTTGGCGGCGAAGAAATAGGTGTTGGGCATCAGGAAGCCTTCGAGCGATTCCGCGGCAATGCCGAGGCGCGACACCAAGGCGGGGTCGCGGGCGGCCACGTTGAACGCGCCGGGGGAGGCCATCCTTGAGGCCATCTGCGGGATGCTGAGGCCTTCGGGCATCGTGACGCGTAAATCGTCGGGAACCCCCGTTGAATCCAGTGGGCGATTGGGCCCCGCGTACAATGCGCGGAGGAGTTGCGTCGGAGAGAGTCCCATTGACAAGACATAGTCGCCGTGCTTGATCGTGCCGCCTTGCTTGTCCAGCCGGATGGCGAGCCGAAAGAAGAGTTCATGTTCCACGAGACCCGCATCGGTGAGGATTCGCCCGGCTTCCTGGCCGGTCACGCCCCCGGGAATCGTCAAGGCCACTTCGCGACCCGATACCCCGGGGGCCGTGACGTGTTCGTAGACGAGCCACGCCGCGAAGGCCGCGGCGACGCACGCGATCGCGCCAAGGGCGGCGGCCCAATACACAAGGAGAAGAAACAGGCGAAGCCTTGGCCGCCCCGGGGGGCCAGCCTCCTGCGCGCTCACGGGCGGGACTTTCGCAGGTTCGCGCGGCGGTCGAGGTAGGTCTGGAGAATCTGCTGCGCGGCGATCTGGTCGATATATTTTTTCCGATCTTTGCCGCGCACGTTCGAGTCGCGCAGGGTGCGCTGGGCTATCGCCGAGGTGAAGCGCTCGTCTTGGGTCGCGATTTCGATTTGAATCCGGCCGCGAAGCTGGGCTATGAAGTCTTGCACTTTCTTCGCTTGGGGTCCCTCTTTGCCGTCCTGGTTGAGCGGAAGCCCGACGACGATGCCGATTGCGCCTGTTTCCTCGATGATCCGGGCGACGGCATCGATATCGGCGTCGGTGGACTGCATTTGGATCGTCTCGAGCGGCGTGGCGACGATGCCGAGCGGATCGCTGACGGCGGCCCCCGTCCGCGCCTCGCCCACGTCGAGACCGAGAATGCGGCCGACCGTATCCATGCTCACCCGATCAACGCGCGGACGACGTCGGCCGCCTTGGCAATGGCCTCGGGGATGCGTTCGGCGAGTTTTCCGCCGGCCTGCGCCATGTCGGGGCGTCCCCCCCCGCCGCCGCCCACGACGGGGGCCAACTGCTTTACGATGTCGCCGGCCTTGACACGCGCGGTCAAGTCCTTGGAAACCGAGACGCAGAGGGAGGCTTTGCCGTCGGCGCCGCTGCCGAGCACGATGACGCCACTCGCGAACTTCTCGCGGAGCTTGTCCATCACCATTCGGAGGCCCTCGGCGTCCTGTCCTTCCACCTCGGAGGCGAGGAGTTTCACGCCGCCGAGATCGACCACGCGGGACAGATAATCGACGGAACCGCCGGTGGCGGCGCTCAGTTTCCATTTATTGACTTCGCGTTGCAGGCGTTTGTTCTCCTCGATCATGGTCTCGATCCGGGCGTCAAGGTCGTCCAAAGACGCGCCCAAAACCTGCGCCACACGGCCGAGCTTTCGCTCGCGCGATTGCAGCGTGTCCATACACGCTTCCCCGCAGACAGCTTCGATGCGGCGCACGCCGGAAGAGATCGAGGACTCGGAGAGAATTTTGAAACACCCGATGATGCCGGTCTGCGCGACGTGGGTACCGCCGCAAAGTTCCATGCTGATGTCGCCGACCGAGACGACCCGGACGACATCCTCGTACTTCTCGCCAAAGAGGGCCATGGCGCCGGCGGCGCGGGCTTCATCGAGCGACCTCGACTCGGTAGTGACCGGAGTCGCCGTGCGGATGTATTGGTTGACGAGGCGCTCGATGTCCTGGAGACGATCCGCGCCGATGGACTCGAAGTGGGTGAAGTCGAAGCGGAGGCGATCCGGGTCGACGAGGGAGCCCGCCTGGTGTACATGGCTTCCGAGCGTCTGCTGTAGCGCCGCCTGGAGCAAGTGGGTCGCCGTGTGGTGATTCATCGTGAGCTGGCGGCGATCCACCGCGACCTGCGCGTGTACCTTGTCCCCCACTCTCAGCGCGCCGTTGGTGACACGGACCGCGTGCAGGGTAAAGCGCTTGAAGGGCGCGCGGGTGTTGGAAACTTGCGCGTTACCGTTCGCACCGTCGATGACGCCGGAGTCGCCAACTTGACCGCCGGACTCGGCGTAGAACGGCGTCTGGTTGAGGATGACCTCGCCTTCCTCGCCGGCGCGGAGTTCATTGACGGAATCGCCGCCACGCACGAGCGCAAGGATATTGGCCTCCGACTGCACATGGTCGTAGCCCAGGAAGAGGGTGTCTCCGACCTTGTCCTTCAGTTTACGAAATGCCGGGGAAAGGGCGTCCTCGCCGCTGCCCGCCCACGCGCCACGGGCTTTCTCGCGCTGGCCGGACATGGCGACCCCGAAACCTTCGCGGTCGACGGAGAACCCGCGATCGACCGCGATGTCGGTCGCGAGGTCGAGCGGGAAGCCATAGGTGTCGTGCAACTTGAAGAGATCGGCCCCGGGTACCATCGTGGTCCCGGACTTGATCATCGAGGCGAAGGTTTCCTCGATCAGGTCCATGCCTCGGGCGAGGGTGCTCGCGAAGCGTTCTTCCTCGATCTGGATGATCTTTTCAATTCGTTCGCGGGTCTCGACGAGTTCCGGGTATTGACGCCCCATCAGGTCGACGACTGTCCGGGAGACTTCGTGGAGGAAAGGCCGCTCTAGGCCGAGTTCGCGCCCGAAGCGGGCGGCGCGCCGGAGCAGGCGGCGCTCGACGTAGCCACGGCCCTCGTTCGAGGGCAGGACCCCGTCGGCGATGAGAAAGCCCAATGCGCGGACGTGATCGGCGATGACGCGGTAGGGCGTGGGCCGATCCTCGTACGAGACCTTGCTCAACGCGCGCGTGGCCTCGATGATGGGAAAGACATGATCGACGTCGAATACGGTCTCTTTCCCCTGCAACAGCGCGGCGATGCGCTCCAGGCCCATCCCGGTATCGATGCCGCGGTTCTTCAGCGTCGGGCGCGAACCATCGAGTTGTTGGTCGAACTGCGGGAACACGAGGTTCCAGAATTCCAGGAAGCGTTCGCACCGATCGCAACCCGGCGCGCAATCGGGTTGTCCGCAGCCGTGTTCCTTTTCGCCGCGATCGATGTGCAGTTCGCTGCAGGGACCGCAGGCCCCCGTGTCGCCGGCGGGACCCCAGAAATTGTCCTTCGCGCCGAGGCGGACAATCTTGCCGGAGGGCACGCCGATTTCCTTTTCCCAGATGGCGTGCGTCTCGTCGTCGTCCTGATAGACGGACACCCAGATGCGATTGGTGTCCAGCTTGACGACGTCGCGGCAAAACTCCCAGGCCCACTGGACGGCCTCGCGCTTGAAGTAGTCGCCGAAAGAAAAGTTCCCAAGCATCTCGAAAAACGTCATGTGGCGGGAGGTCTTGCCGACTTCCTCGAGGTCATTCGCCTTGCCGCCGGCGCGAAGGCATTTCTGGGAGGTCGCGGCGCGACGGTAGGGCACGGGCATCTCACCCGTGTAGTAGGGTTTGAACTGGACCATGCCCGCGCTCGTGAACAGCAGCGTGGGGTCATTGCTGGGAACGAGCCGGTCGCTTCGCTCGACGACGTGATCTTTGCGCCGCCAGAACTCGAGGAACCCTGCCCGTATTTCGTCGCTTTTCACCGCCGCTCTCCGTGCCAATGGTTGTCTTCCGTGCGCGGGGAATCCGGTGGGATCGATCGCGTGGAATGGCCGCAAAGAATACCAATAAAGCGTGGCCCCATGCACCTTCCAGCGCGCGGCGCATCGCCGCTCGCGGACTCACGGATGACGCAAGAGGGCGATTGGGACTGTTGATATCCGTCCGCCCGCTTTGGCAGAATGCGGCGCTTATTTATCCTCCGCCATTCATGCGGGCTTGGGATCTCGCGGACTAATTCGGTCCGGATTCGGAAAGACCACTTTATCGTCATGGCAATTGAACCCGAAGAGAAAGAGGCAATCGCGTTCGTCGATGGCCAGAATCTGTTTCACTCCGTCCGGGAAGCCTTCGGGTATACCTTTCCCAACTACGATATCCTTGCGCTCGCGCGGAGAGTCTGCGATTCGCAAGGTTGGACCCTTCGGCAGGTGCGGTTTTATACGGATGTCCCGGATGCGGCGGACAACGAACGCTGGCACCAATTCTGGGAGGCAAAATTGCTTTCGCTGGTCCGGGCGGGGGTGTACACGTTCAAGCGGGGCTTGCGGTATCGCAATCGGACGATCAATCTTCCGGACGGATCAACCTACACATTCAAGTCGGCGGAGGAGAAGGGGATCGACGTCCGGATCGCGGTGGACGTGGTGCGCCTCGCGATTCACAACGACTTCGACGTGGGCGTGATCTTCAGCCAGGACCAGGACTTGTCGGAGGTCTCGCGGGAAATTCGCGAGATCGCGCGCGAAACCCAGCGGTGGATCAAGATTGCAAGCGCCTATCCCGTCGGCGCCACGAGCCGCAACCGGCGCGGAATCGACAGCACTGACTGGGTGTCCATCGACAAGGAAATGTACGACGCCTGCATCGATCACCGGGACTACCGGCCCAAGACGGGTTGACGCGGGCCGCTTCCCCGTGGGCCGCGTTGCCAGGCGCAATGGGGAAAAGCAAAGTTTGACGTTTGGGCATGCGGGCTCTATCCTAGGCTTCGGCAACTCGAATAGGGACCGCGCCGGGATCCATTCGCGATGCCGCGCAGGGCTGCGAGGGGCGGCCCTGCAAGAGGAATCACGCGGAGCGCAATCATTGGTAGACATTGCCCAATTCAAGGACCGGGCCAAGTGGCCGAAGGCGCGAAAGGCCATTGAGGAATCGGTACGCAGTCTGCTTGCGCTGGACAAGACGCCGCGGGAAGCGATAGACCTGCAAGTCAAGGTGGCCGACGAAACGGACTATCCCGGCTTCACGCGCCGCCGCATCGAGTACTTCGTGGACGAATGGATCCGCGTCGGCGCGTGGCTATTTGTCCCGGACGGCAACGACGAACGGCCGGCGATTGTCTGTTGCCACTCGGCGGTGCCCCAGGGGAAAGACGAACCGGCGGGCATCAAGGGATCGAAGCACACGGCGTTCGCCAAGCATTACGCCGAACGGGGGTACGTGACGATCGCCCCGGACTGCGTGACCGCCGGGGAACGGGTGTTGCCGGGCCAGGCGCCGCTGGACTGCCGCCAATTCTACAAGGACTATCCCCGGTCCTCGCTGGCGGGGAAGATGCACTCGGACTACCGTCGTTGCATCGACGTGCTGCAAGAATTCCGGGAGGTCGATCCCGAACGGATTGGGGTGATCGGCCACGACCTCGGGGCGATGAACGCGCTATTACTCACGGCACTCGACGGGCGCGCGTCGGTGTGCGTCGCGAGTTGCGGCTTCACCATGTTGGGCGAAACCGCCGAGCCCGGGCGATGGGGCCGTGACCCGGGCCTTCTGCTCATTCCGAAATTGAAACCGTCCGGCGAGCCGGGCGGATTCCCCTTCGATTGGGACGAAGTGCTGGCGTTGATCGCGCCCAGCCCGACGCTGCTGCTCACCGCCCTGAACGACGACATCCTATCGAACACGGCGAGTTGCGAGACGGCGGCGGTGCGTGCCAAGAAGATTTTCAAGCTGACGGGGGCCGCCCAAGCCCTCGAGAATTTCACGCATGAAGACGGTCACCAAGTGACGGCCCAAGCCCTGGAAGAAGCCGACGGATGGTTCGAGCGTTGGTTGTAAGGGCGTGACCCGGACTTTCCGGAGCGCAAAGCGCCGTTCGGTCGACCCCAAAAAGCCCCCCCCCGCCGCGGGACCACGGCCGCGGGAAACCTTTCCCGGGC
This sequence comes from Candidatus Hydrogenedentota bacterium, assembly GCA_947486375.1. Classification (GTDB taxonomy): domain Bacteria; phylum Hydrogenedentota; class Hydrogenedentia; order Hydrogenedentales; genus CANKTP01. The sequence goes on from CANKTP010000079.1 coordinate 10,580, forward strand.
GATCGCGCCGCGCCGCGGCGCCTGACACAAGGAGAATGAACCACGTGAATCACATGTCCACTATTCCCACCGACCGCCCGGCGGACGACTGGGCCCAGCGCAAGGTGGCCAGCCTCATCGCGAACATCGAGACGGTGTTTTTCGGCAAGCACGACGTGGTGAAACAGTGCGTGGCCGCCCTGCTGGCGCGGGGCCACCTGCTGATCGAAGACGTTCCGGGCATCGGGAAGACGACGCTCGCGCAGGGTCTGGCCCGGTCGCTCGATTGTTCGTTCACGCGCATCCAGTTCACGAGCGACATGCTGCCGGCGGACATCCTGGGCGTGTCCATACTGAATCCGCACACGAACGACTTCGAGTTCCGGGAAGGCCCTATTTTCGCCAACATCGTCCTGGCGGACGAAGTGAACCGCACGCCGCCCAAGACCCAGAGCGCGTTGCTCGAGGCGATGAGCGAGTACCACATCTCGGTGGAGGGCAAGCCGCACCCGCTCCCGCGGCCGTTCATGGTGCTGGCGACGCAGAACCCGATCGAGTACGAGGGCACTTACAGCCTCCCCGAGGCGCAGCTCGACCGGTTCATTCTCCGGGTCGCGATCGGATATCCGGGGACCGAGGACGAGATGCGCATCATTCGCCGCCACGACAGCAACGCGTCGATCGAGGCGATGAAGCCGGTCTTGACCGCGGCGGAAGTCTTGCAACTGCAGAACTGCGCCGGGGCGATCCATGTGGACGATTCCATCGCCCACTACATCTTGTCCATCGTGCATGCCACCCGGAACCACGACGAAATTCAACTGGGCGCAAGTCCGCGGGGATCGCTGGCGTTTTACGAGGCGTGCCAGGCGCGGGCCCTGGTCGAGGGTCGGGATTTCGTGACGCCGGGCGACATAAAGGCAATGGCGGCGCCCGTGCTTTCGCACCGGATACTGGTGAAGTCGCGCGGGGGTTCGCCAGCGACGTCGGCGGTCGAGCGCGCGCGGATAATCTCGGACATCGTCAAGTCGATTCCCGTGCCCGTCTAGGCCCGGCCCCAAAGGCGGAGGACATGCGTTGAAAAAGGGCCATCTCCAATACCGGCGGCGCGTCCGCCCGTCCGGATATTCGTTCCTGATCATCGCGGTACTCGTCCAGCTGGCGGCATGGAACACGGGGACCAACTTGCTTTACATGATTGCCGGGGCGGTGGAGAGTTTCTTGATCGCGGGGTACTTCATGGGCCGATTCACGCTCCGTGGCTTGGTGCCCGAATGCGCCAACCCCGCCGCGGTGCATCGGGCCGACGCCTTCTCGACAACGGTCCGGATCGAGAATCGCCGCCGGTTCCTGCCGGCGCTCTCCCTTCGCATCGACAGCTCCTCCGAGTTCGGCGTTTCCCGAGCCTATGCCACCAAGATTCCGGCGCAAAAGGCGGCCCTGATCCGGCTTCGGCACTCATTCCCAAAACGCGGCGTCCATCCGATTCCCGCGCTGCGCATCAGCACGGCGTTTCCCCTCGGGCTGTTCTCGCGGACCATTATCTACCAGGACGGCGAGGAGATCGTGGTCTATCCCCGGGTCCGCTCGGTCCGGACGGCGGTGTTGGAGCAGTTGCACGGGACCGGGGAAACGCCGCGATTGCGCCGCGGGGACGGGGACGAGTTTTTCAGCCTCCGCGAGTACGCCCCGGGAGACGATCTCCGAAAAATATCGTGGAAGGTTAGCGCGCGGGTCGGGCACCTGGTCATCCGGGAACTCGAACCGAACACGTCGCGTAACGTCGTCATCGTCTTGGACACGCGGTTTGTCCCGGACCTACCCGAATTCGAGGAGCATTTCGAGAACAGCGTCGATCTGGCCGCATCGCTCGCGCTTTCGTTTATCCACAAGCAGTATTCGGTTTCCGTCGTCACGCCCGATGCGCGCGTCGAACTGGGCGATGGAAATGGCCACGCGGTGAAGATTCTCGACATGCTGGCGCGATTGTTTCCTGCGGACCCCGTGCGGCATCGGGGCCATTGGTTCGGCCCGGTCGAGGAGACCCGCGGAATCGGTTATCTCGTGATCGCCCCCGATCCGGGGCAATGGGGACGGCCGTGCGGCACGCGCGGGGCCCGTGTCCTGAACCCGGCGGAGATTGTCTGTGCCTGATAGCGCCAATCGCGTTCTCCGGGTCTCCGCCTGCGCGCTCGCGTTCCTCGGGTATGCGGCCCTGGGCACGACGTCCCGCTATGGTCCGGCGATGATGCTTGTTCCCGTGATCGCCATCGCGCTGATGCCCCTGGGAGAGTGGCTGGATGCGCGCTCCGGGGGGTACCGGGCGATTTCGGGCGCCTTGAGCGTGGCCTTGGTGGCCGCTCTCCCGGTGGTGTTCAACATCGTCAACTTGCTCGACGCGGTCACGTTTCTCGTCATCTACATTCAAGTGTACACCTTGTTGCACACGAAGAAGGCCCGGAATTACGACCACCTGATCCTGATGTCCTTCTTCCTGCTGCTCGCGGCCGGTGTCATGACCCCGACCCCGCTCATTGGCATTGTCTTCATCCTGTTCATCGCCGTGGCGGTCGTGCATTTGGCCGCGTTGGAGATGGCCGCCTCGTCGGACCTGGGGGGAGCATGCCGGGTGGACCTCGTCGACTTCGGGATTCGCGAGGCCCCGCCGGACGACTCTCCTTCTCGAATCGTCGATTCGCGCCTCGCGGCCGCGACTGGATTGGCGTGCGCGGCCGTGATCGCGTTGACTGCGGCGATATTCTTCTTCATGCCGCGCATGGAAGCCGGCTTATTCGGCGCCCAAGACGAGGAGTTCGCGCGCTCGGGTCTGGCCAGCAAGGTGGATTTCGGGCAGAGCGGGCCGATCGAGTTGGATCGCCGGGCGGTGATGCGGGTGGTGTTCCCGGGGATTTTGGGCGGCCGATTCCCGGGAGACCTTTACTGGCGGACCACGGCGCTCGATCGCTATACCGGGTCGGGGTGGATCCATACGGGAATCAATACGCGCCGCACCGGTACGTCGGCCCAGGACCGCATCCTGTTTCGGAAGTTCGCGGCCTTCGACATCACCGAGAAGGGTGGCAGTATCGACCGCGTGGCGATAGACCGGGGCGACCAGATCGAGCAGGACATATTCCTCGTCGACAATCCGGAAACGGGCCTCCCGACGCTATCGTTGGTGAAGGCCGTCGAGCCCGGGGAGGATCAAAAGGACATAAGGGTGTGGTGGGACAACGCTTCCGATTTCACGGTGGCCGTAGGGCGGCGATCTAGCTCGGGAGGGCTAAGTTACAGGGCGTGGTCCGAGGTGCAGGAACCCTCGCCGGAGGAGTTGCGGACGTCAACGAGGGACTATATCCAACTCATCCGCGAGGGAAACTACGATCATTTAACGAGCCAGAACTTGTTGCCGGGCACGGTGGAGTTGGTGCGCCGGATCACCGCGGACGCCCCGGCACGTTACGACAAGGTAAAGGCGATCGAGGCCTACATCACCTCGATCGAGTATGTCTATACCCTGGATGTCCCCGAACTGCCCGGGTCGAACGCCATTGACGCCTTCATCAACGAGGTGAAGCGGGGCCATTGCGAATTGTTTGCCAGCGCGATGGCGTTGATGGTTCGCAGCATCGGCATTCCGGCACGGCTTGCGCAAGGTTACCGGGGCGGCACGTTCGACACCGCGGACGGTTCCTACACGGTGTCGGCCGACATGGCGCACCTTTGGGTCGAGGTATTGTTCCCGGAATACGGCTGGGTGACCTTCGATCCCGCGCCGCAGCGAAGCGAGGCCGCCGACCGCGGGCTATCGGCGATTCGGCAAGGACTATCGCGAATCGCCTTGCGAGGCAAGATGCTCTGGTATCGAAACGTCGTCGGATTTTCGCCGCGCGACCGGCTGAAAATCCTGGAGGAGTTCACCATTTCGTTGTTCCGAATGGATCGCGATCCGCGCGAGGCGCAGTCGGATGAGAAGGAAGGCGTCGCGCTGCTCGGCAGGCTACGGGCCCTCCTGGGCCCAATGGCAACGGGCTCGATCCTGTTGTTCGCGTTGTTTTCGGCGTGGAGACTAGCGATCTATGTGCGGGCGCCGAAGGGCCGGTTCACCGCATCGCAGGCGCGCGCGACGAGAATTCACGCACTCTTGACGGCGAAACTGAAGCGCCTTGGAATCGATCCGCGGGGCAAGAGCGCGGAAGAAATCCTCGTAGAACTCGACCGGATACCGTCGATAGACCGCGGGGAAGCGACGGCCATCCTCGGCGCATACAATGCCGTGCGGTTCGGCGAGCGTCCGCTCGACGCGGGCGGCTATAGATTATTGCGCAGTTTGGTCTTGGGGCTGCGGATGCGGACGAGTCCGCAATGAAGCTCCGCGACGGGCGGGGGCATTAAACGACGCTCGCGACCTTGTCGCGCGTCGAGGCGGCGAGAGCGGGTCCTAAGTTGGCGGACTCGGCGGATAGTTTAAGTCGCCGGGCCATGATGGCATAGGCATCGTGGTTCCATGCCAGCCCGCAGTGCGTGCCCTGGACCTCGAAATCCTGGGAAGGTGTCCCGCTGACGCAGACGTTCCAATCCACCACGCCGTCGGTCTTGGTAAAGATGGCCGTCTCGTGGATATGTTCGGGAAGGCCCATCCGGACGGCGTCCGCAAACGCGCAATTGCAATTCATCGTGAAGCAGGCCTGTTTCAGGGGCTTGTTGGCGGGGCGGGTGTGGCGCCTCGACTCGATGCGTTTGCGCACGATGCGGCTGGTCTGCATCACGGAGGGGTGGCTATGGATTCCACGGAATGGGGAACCAAGCGTAATCACGGAAGCGACTTGCTCGGGCGCCAACACGGCGGCGGCCCTCGATAGAATTCCGCCGAGACTGTGGCCGATCAGGTTTACGGGCCGTCCGGTCTCGTTGGTGGCCTTCTGAAGGGTGAGGAGTAGCCGGTCGATGAGGATATCGGGGCACTCGGCGTTATGCCCGATGTTCGATCCATAGGGTTTGTAGCCTATCCGCTTCAGCCAGGCATTCATCTCGCGGAGGTAGATGTCGTGCCCGAGAAATCCAGGAACAGTGATGACGGCGGCACCATCCCCTTTCGGGACGCCCACGCCGTAATAGACCGGACGGGTACGGAGGAGAAGCCAATCGACACCCGTAAATGCCTCTCGCCATAGTGGGAGTAGGACGGGTTTTTCTTCCTCCAAAAAGACAAACTTCTTCCCTGGCACGGAATGAATCGTCCTCCCTTCGCCCGGTAAGTTCGCTAACGGAACGCTAATCAAATGGAGTATACCACAGCATACCGGGCACGGCGCGCCCGTTTTTCGCCAGTGGGGTTCCGATATGATTGGCGTTTGCGGCGGGAATCCGCCGGTAGACACGGGGACTTCTGTATGACGTCGATATTCTGGCGCGGCAGCGCAACGAGTGTTCTTATCGTGATCGCGACCGCCGCGCGGGGATTGATGCCGATGCCCGAGGCCTATTGCGACGGGGAAGGCATTCTTGGCGAGCTTCAATGCGATCTTGCGAGGGCAATGACGGCGGAAGACCTGCCGGGTATTCGCCGGATTGTGGGCGAGGCGTACGAGGCGTTGGGTGCCGATCTGGCGTTGCCGGAGGTGGCGGAGCGATTTTCGCCCGTCGCGGAGTCCGAATCGCTTCCGGCTGGCGACATCGCGGCCATTTGGAAACGCTATCTCGTCCGGATTGAAGCGGATGCGTACTGGCGGAACTTTCCAAAACCGGAAACACTGCCGGGGCCGTTGCGTGGACTGTCCGACTTCATCATCGGGATTCTTTCGGCACGCCGTGCGGGTCTCGATCCCGGCGATCATGGCCTTGCCCTGGCGCGGGAAATGGGCGAATACCTGTTGTGGGCGCAAGCGCAGGGAGGCGCGGGGGTGTTCGGCGTACCCGATTTACGAGGCAAGACGGGGAGAGTACCCGGGTTGGTCGCGCGGTTCCTCGCGCGAGCGGATGCAGCGGGAGTGACGGGCCGGGTCCTTAAAAACGGATGGTTGATCGACGATTGGGGCGGGGGCGACTTACAGTTCGACAATGGCCTCGCCGGGGTGGCGTTGCTGGGTTTGCACGAAACGACGGGAGAATCGAAGTATCTCGATTCGGCGCGCGCGGCGGGCGAGTGGGCCATGTCCCAAGCCTGTGTGCCGAACTGGAACTACAACAGTTTCAGCGTGCTGCTCCTGGCCGAGCTCCACCGTGTCACGCAAGAGTCACGATATCTGGACGCGGCAAAACACAAAACGCGAATCGGCGTCCTTCCGGGATTGATTCTTGCCGGTCCGAAGGCCGGTCGTTGGGGCGATCCGCACAACGCGCGGCTAGTCTACCACTACATTCTTTGCCGGGGGATGGCCGCGTTGCTTCGCACTATGCCGGGCGACGACCCGGAACGGGCGGGGCTCCGCGACGCGTTAATCGTCGCGCTCCAGACTCGCAATACGGAAATCATCGAGAGAGGCGTGGCCAACCCGGACACGGCGCTCGAAGTGCTGTCGCGGGTCCTGCTTGGCCTCGGCGGCGACCGGGAACTTGTCGCCAAATCGCGTTGCGGGGAGGCGCTCGATGTGCTGGATCGGTACATCTCCGAGCGGGTGCGGAATAACCAGCTACCCGTGGGGGCGACGCCGATTGGCCTCTTATTGGAGTTGAACGCACTCCGCCGCGAGAATTGATCCGCCGGGGGAATTCGATGCGGGCCGGGGGGGAATTCGGTATGGGGGCGGGGGACGCGAAATTAATTCTCTTGACAGGAATGGGCGTCACCCGTATACTCGCCGCAGAATAGATCAAACCAAGGAAAGGAGGGAACCCCAGCACAATTCGCCAAACAGGGCCAAGGGAAGAACGGTGAAAATCCGTCGCAGTCGCGCTGCTGTAACCGGGAACGAACCTCGCAACGAAGCCACTGCTCCGAAAGGGGCGGGAAGGCGCGGGAAGTAGGACGATCCGGAAGCCAGAAGACCTGCCCAATCCAATCTTGAATGCCACAACTTCGCGAAGAAGGTTGTTGCAGCGTAAGTTCACGTTCTACTTACCTGCCTCTTTTTCACACTGGATGCCTGTACCGCAACAGTGGGATTCGTGTCCCTGACCGGTCCCCCCCGAGGAGCATGTAGAACCATGTACCACCGCAAATTTTCTTTTGGCGCAATTGCCCTTTCCGTCGCGTCTTTTGTTTCTTCGCACGGCGAGGAATTTCTCCCGGTCTCGCAATGGCCTTTGCCAGCCCCAGGCGCTTTCGGTGTAGTCGGAACTAACCTTGACGATGGACGTCTCGTGCTATGGAATGGCGGATCCGTGTATTTTCAGGACGCGCCCGGAGGCGGTCGATTCAACGCCGTCGCGACCGGCTACGCGGGCGATCCCGGCTTCATTGCGCTGTCTCCGGATGGCGATACGCTCCTGCTCGGGGCGGGGTTCTCTCCGCGCATGTACCTTGTGGACGTGAACGCCCCTGAAGACTACACGCTATCGAGCGAAATCGCCGCGCCCGCGCAGTACTCGGGCGTCTACCTCAATGAC
>CANKTP010000080.1 GCA_947486375.1 Candidatus Hydrogenedentota bacterium
CGCGAGCGCCCGAGGCGCCACTTGAGATAGCCCTCGACAAACATCTCGAGGTCGCCGTCCAGCACGCGGTCCACGCTGCCGGTCTCGACTCCCGTCCGGTGGTCCTTGATCATCTGGTACGGATGCAACACGTAGCTCCGGATTTGGCTCCCCCAGGCGACGTCGGATTGGCCGTCGCGCCGCGCTTCCTGCAGGGCGGCCAATTTCTGCATCTCGATATCATAAAGCTTTGACTTGAGCATGTTCATCGCCGTCGCGCGGTTCCGGTGCTGCGAGCGCTCGATCTGGCAGGCCACGACGATTCCCGTGGGCAAGTGGGTCAATCGCACGGCGGAGCTGGTCTTGTTGACCTTCTGGCCGCCCGCGCCGCTCGAGCGAAACACGTCCATCTTCACCTCGTCCTCGCTCACCTCGATCTCGATGTCGTCGTCCACCTCGACGAGCACCTCGATCGCGGCGAACGACGTGTGCCGCCGCTTGTTCGCGTCGAACGGCGAGATACGCACGAGGCGGTGTACGCCCGATTCCGACTTCAGGTTCCCGTAGGCGTTCGCGCCCGACACGAGCAGCGACACGCTCTTGATGCCCGCCTCGTCCCCCTCGAGGTAATCGAGGATCTCGACCGTATACTCCATCCGCTCGCAGTACCGTAGGATCATTCGGTAAAGAATCTCCGCCCAGTCGCAGGACTCCGTCCCGCCGGCACCCGGGTGAATGTTGAGGATCGCGTTCTTCGAATCGCGCGGGTCCGAGAACAGGCTGGCCATCTCGAGCCGGTGCAACTTCTGCTCCGCCGTGTCGATGACCTGCGCGATCTCCGCGCCCATCGACTCGTCCGCCGCCTCGACCGCCATCTGGATCAAGACCCCGGCATCCTCGAGCTCGCGGCGCAGCGCCTCGGGCATCGTGACGACGGACTTCAACGACTTGAGTTTTTGCACGGTCTTTTGCGCGAACTCGAGATCGTCCCAAAACCCGTCCACGCCCATCTCCCCCTCGACGCGGGCGATGGCGGACTGGATTCCGTCGACGTTGAGGCAATTGCGGAGCTCTTCGAGCCGCTTGACGCAGTCGCCCACGCGCGAGGATTGTTCTTCAAACATGGCGGTTCCCAAGGGGATTAGAGGATCGATATATAATACATGACAGGCGCGGCGAAGAGGAACCCGTCGCAGCGGTCGAGCGCGCCGCCGTGGCCCGGAAAAATCCATCCGGAGTCCTTGACGCCGGCGTCGCGCTTGAGGCCCGATTTCGCCAAGTCGCCGATCTGCGACGCCACCGACAAGAGCGCGCCCGCCGCGACGTAGCGGGTCATCGTCCAGTCGGGCAACGATTCCCATCCCTGCCTCGAGCGCAGGAAAAAAAGGACGGCCATCCCCGCGAGCGCGAATGCGAACCCGCCGAAGGCGCCTTCCCAGGTCTTGTTCGGGCTAATCACGGGGGCCATCTTGTGCGAGCCGAGAAATTTTCCCACGAAATACGCGGCCGCGTCGGTCAGCACGACGGCCACGAACAGCACGAGCACGAGGCCGCGGCCGGTCCCGGGAATCTCGTGCAGGCGCACGATGTGCGATCCGAACCAGCCCACGTAGACGACGCCGAACACGGAGGCCGACATCGCCGCGACCGATCCGTGCCCGCGCAAGACGTTGATGGCGCATATCGCGGCGCATGAAGCATACAGGGCCATCTCCGGCGAAACGCCGAGCGGAAACCCGGCGCTCAGCGCGACCGCCGTGCCGGCGACGATGCCCACCCGCGCCTCCGGTTGAATGCCCCGCGCGCGCGCGAGCGCGTAGAACTCCGCGGTCCCCGCGGCCACGATCGCGGCCACGAACAGGGTCCACCCGGCGCCAAGTCCTGGAATCCAAAGCAGGGCAAGCGAAGTGGGTATCAGGACAAGCGAGGTCAGTAACCGCGTCAGTAGGCCGCCGCTCTTTTTCGGTCCGGGATTTGTCATCTTCCTCCAAACCGCCGGACACGTTGCTGGTACTCGACGATTGTCCGGTGTAACTCGGCCTTGCCGAAGTCGGGCCACAGTACGGGTGACACCACGATCTCTGCGTAGGAGGCCTGCCAAAGCATGAAGTTGCTCAGGCGCATCTCGCCGCTCGTGCGGATCAACAGGTCGAGGTCCCGGGTCTGGGGCACATATAGCCGTTCGGCGATCGTCGCCTCGTCGATCGAGTCGACGGCGAGTTTTCCCGCCACGGCCTCGGCCGCGATCGCGCGGCATGCGTCGACGATCTCGGTGCGTCCGCCGTAGTTGATCGCGATGTTCAAGGTCATCGCGGTATTGTTCCGGGTCTTTTCCATGCAGCGGTCGATGTCGGAGAGGACCCTTGCGCCAAGCCCCTCCCTGCGGCCCATGATGACCACGCGGATTCCTTCCTTGTGCAGGTTATCCAGTTCGAGATTGATGTGTTTGCTCAACAATCGAAAAAGGGTGTTCACCTCGGTCTTCGACCGCCGCCAGTTCTCGGTCGAGAACGCGTACAGGGTCAACGACTCGATCCCGCCCAATTCGCGGCACCCTTCCGTCGCCAGGCGGACGCTACGCGCGCCGGCCTCATGGCCCCGCGCGCGGGTAAGTCCCCTTGCCTTTGCCCAGCGGCCGTTGCCGTCCATGATGATGGCGACGTGCCGGGGCAACCGGGTTATGTCCAAGTCTGCCTGGTTCATTCGGCCTTTACCGTGCCCCAAAAAAGTGGCCGCGGCACACCGTGGCGCCGCGACCGGAAACTCGACGCGTCCGAAGGCGCGAAAAATTACACTTCCATGATCTCGACTTCCTTGGCTTTCAGGAAGTGATCGACCTTCGCGACGAATTCGTCGGTGATTTTCTGGAGTTCGGCGGTCAGTTTGTGCGCGTCGTCCTCGGGGAGCCCCGCGTGCTTGACCTCGTCGAGTTCCTGTCGCCGCGTGCCGCGGACCGAGACGCGCGCCTCCTCGGCGATGCGGCTGACCATCTTCACGAGGTCCTTGCGCCGGTCCTCGGTCAATTGCGGCAACGGAAGCCGGATGACATGGCCGTCGTTCGACGGGTTGACCTCGAGCGGGGAAGTCTTGATGGCCTTCTCGATGGCCGCCATCTGCGACCGGTCCCACGGCTGGATGACCAGCAATCGCGCCTCGGGCGCGGTCACCGTGGCGACCTGGTTCAGTTTCATCCGCGCGCCGTAGACCTCGACCTCGATGCTGTCGAGCAGCCCCACCGACGCCCGCCCCGTCCGTATCCCGCTCAATTCCTGTCGGAACGCCTCGAGCGATTTCTCCATCTTTGCGCGGGTCTGGCTTAGGATTGCGTGGGTCATCGCATTAATCTCCTTGGACAATTGTCCCGATCCGCTCGCCCCGCAAGACCTTGACGATATTGCCGGGTTGCATCAGATCGAACACCATGATGGGCATTTTGTTCTCGCGGCACAGCGAAATCGCCGTGGCGTCCATCACCGCCAGGTTCTTCGCCAGCACCGTCGTGTAGCTCACCTCGTCGAAGCGCTTCGCCGTGGGGTCCTTCTTCGGGTCCGCGTCGTAGATACCGTCCACCTTCGTCGCCTTCATCAGCACCTCCGCGCCGATCTCGCTCGCGCGCAACGCGGCCGCCGTGTCCGTCGTGAAAAACGGATTGCCCGTGCCCGCGCCGAATATCACGACGCGGCCCTTCTCGAGGTGCCGCACCGCGCGGCGCCGGATATAGGGCTCCGCCACCGGGCGCATCTCGATCGCCGTCATCACGCGCGTTGCCACGCCCTGCTGCTCGAGGCCCGCCTGGAGCGCCAGCGCGTTGATCATCGTCGCCAGCATCCCCATGTAGTCCCCGGTCGGCTTGTCCAACCCCGAACCGTGGTCCTTTGCGCCGCGAAAAATGTTCCCGCCGCCGACCACGAGCCCGACCTCGACACCCATCTCGCCGACCTGCTTCACCTCGCCGCAAAACCGGCCCACGGTCTCGAAATCGATCCCGCCCTTGCCCTTCCCCTCGAGGGCCTCGCCGCTAAGCTTCAGCAGGATTCGCTTGTACCGGGATCCATCCAATGGGTTCGTTATCCCTTGGACGCCGCGACGGCCGCGGCGACTTCCTCGGCGAAATTCGATTGCTGTTTCTCGATGCCCTCGCCCAATTGGAAGCGCACGAACCGGCGGATGTCGATTTTCTCGCCCGCCTTGCCGCTGGTTTCCTTGGTGAGGGTTTCAATGGTGACGCCCGGATCCTTGATGAATTTCTGTTCCAAGAGGCAATTCTCCTCGTAGAATTTGTTCATCATCCCCGTCGCAATTTTCTCGAGGATGTTTTCCGGCTTTCCGCTTTCGCGGGCGCGGACCTTGTAGATCTCCATTTCGGCGGCGACGATGTCCTGTGGCACGTCCTCGCGCCGCAACCAGCGCGGGGACGTCGAGCAGATTTGCAGGCAAATTTCCTTGCAAAATACCTGGAACATTTCGCCGCGCGCGACGAAGTCCGTCTCGCAGTTAATCTCGGCGAGCACGCCGATCTTGCCGCCCATGTGGATGTACGAATACACCGCGCCCTCGCTGGCCGTCTTGCCGGTGCGCTTCGCCGCGCTCGCGATTCCTTTTTCGCGCAGCCACGTCGTCGCCGCCGCGAAGTCGCCCTTCGTTTCCGTGAGGGCCTTCTTGCAATCCATCATCCCCGCGCCCGTCTTCTCGCGCAGGTCCTTGACTGTTTCCGCTGAAAATGACATTCCCGCCATACACTCCTGTGTGCAAACGCCTGCCGGCCCCGAGGGGCGGCTGCGATAATTCCAATGCCCTAAAACCCGCGACGGTTATTCGCCGCCGGCTGCGGCTTCCGCGACGTCATCCGTTTCCGCAACGGCAACCGCGACGGCCGCCGCCTCGGGCGCGGGCGCGTCCGCGATGTCGTACTTGGTCTGTTGCTTGCTCAGTTTCTCGGTCTTGGTGGCCTCGGCCGAGTCGCGGGCCGCGGCGCGCAACCGCGCATCCTCGTCCGAGCGGTTCTTCTCGTACATCATCTTGCCCTCGATGGCCGCGTCGGCGATGATCGATGCGAAAAGGTTGATCGCGCGAATCGCGTCGTCATTGCCGGGAACCGGAATCGGCACGGCATCCGGGTCGCTGTTCGTGTCCACGATCGCCACGCACGGGATACCCAGGCGCGCGGCCTCGCTGACCGCGATCGACTCGCGGTGCGAGTCGATGATGAACAGGATCGACGGCAGGCCGTCCATGTCCTTGATGCCGCGCAGGTTGCGGTCGAGTTTCTCCCGCTCCTTGCGCATCAAGACGCCTTCCTTCTTGGTATAGGCGCTGATTTTCCCCGTCCGCTCCAATTCCTCGATGCGGATCAGGTTCTTGATGCTCTTCTGGATCGTCTGCCAGTTGGTCAACGTGCCGCCCAGCCAGCGACTCGTGATGAAGTAATTGCCGCAACGCTCCGCCTCGCGTTGGATCGGCTCACGGGCCTGCTTCTTCGTCCCCACGAACAACACCGTGCCGCCCTTGGACGTGACCTCGCGGACCGCCGCATACGCCTTCTGGAGCTGGCGCAGCGTCTTGGTCAGGTCGATGATATAAATCCCGTGCCGCTCGCCGTAAATATAGCGCCCCATCTTCGGGTTCCAGCGGCGGGTTTGGTGGCCGAAATGAATCCCGGCCTCGAGGAGGTTCCTCATGGTAATGGCTGCCATTGTGTCTTTCTCCTGTCGGGTTGGCCTTGGGACCCTCTCCCGATCGAACCCCGCCAAGGCGGGGCACCCGGATCGAGGTGAAAGACGAGGGGCCCTGTGAAGTCAAAAATCGCGGCATGATAGCATAAAAAGACCCGCCCCCGCAAAGAGTATACTGTCACGGGCGATGGCAGTTGATTATGGGCGTCGCAACGAACGCCCGGCCCAGTGTTCGGGTACAGGAACAGGCAAACGGCGTCCCTGGATGCAACGGCATGAAGGGAAAAACGAGGCATGCGTTTGAATATCGGCCTTCGCGCGGCACGCGCGGCACGCGCGAATCGCCCGCGGAGCCCGGGACTCATCGTGGTGGCGCTCCTCGCGAGCGCCCCAGTATTCGCCCAGTCCTTCCCTGGCTACGCGATCGACCTGCGCGCCGTCCTCGAACACGACGACGGCAAGTTTCTCTGGTTTCATCCGCGTGCCTGCGCGATTCCGGGCAGCAAAGGCCATGTCGTGATGACACTGCAGAAACACTTGCAGCAATCGGACTATTACTCGGGCCTGCATGTCATGCACAGCCGCGACGCCGGTGCCACTTGGTCGGCCCCAGACCCGAGGCCCGAATTGGATTGGCGCGTGGGCCCCGCCGGAGAGACCATTGCTGTGTGCGATGTCACGCCCGGATGGCATGCGCCCACAGCTAGAATGCTCGCCATCGGCGTCAAGGTGCGGTACCGTGACGGCGTCCAGTTGCTCGACGAACCCCAATCCCACGCGGCGGCATATGCCGTCTACAACCCCGCCGGCGATTCCTGGTCGGAGTGGCAATTCGTGGAGATGCCCGACCCCTCGGGAAAGTTCTTCCTGACCACGCCGGGGTGCGTCCAATGGCTGGTCGAGCCGGATGGCAGCCTGTTGGTCCCATTCTATTTCGCCGCGAAGGACGTGGGGCGGTTCACCGCCTCGGTGATGCGGTGCCGGTTCGACGGGACCTCCCTGTCATATGTGGAACACGGCGACGAGCTCAGTCTCGAAATCGAGCGCGGTTTGGTCGAACCCTCGCTCACTCGATCCAAGGGGAGGTATTACCTGACGCTCCGCAACGACGTGAAGGGTTATGTCACCGCCGGGAACGACGGCCTGCACTTCGACGCCATCCGTCCGTGGACCTTCGACGACGGCGCCGAACTCGGCAGCTACAATACCCAGCAGCATTGGGTGACGCACAGCGACGGGTTGTTCCTTGCGTATACCCGCCGGGGCGCGAACAACGATCACATCATGCGGAATCGCGCCCCGCTATTCGTGGCCCAAGTCGACCCAGGGTCGCTCCGGGTCATTCGGTCGACCGAGCGCATCCTCATGCCCGAGCGCGGCGCCACCCTCGGCAATTTCGGCGTGTGCAACATTAGTCCCGCCGAGACGTGGGTCACCGACGCCGAGGGCGTCTGGGACGACAATGCCCGCGCGCGCGGCGCGAAGGGCGCCACGTTTATCGCCCGAATCCTCTGGCAAGGACCCAACGAATTGGCGAAATAATCAGGGCCGGGACAGGTCTGGACACGCGCCCAGCCGTGTGGTAAGGTCAGGTCATGCACCGGACGGGCTGCGTGCAACGCGCGGGCGATACATTCGGAGGCCCCCTTCCCAGATGAAGCGTAACAACGCCTGGTTGGCCCAATTGGGCATTCTCTTCTTCACCTTTGCCATCGGATTCGGCATGGGGTTCTCCATCCGCCACGCCATGAAGCCGGTCGAATCCCCGACCATCGCGACGGCATCGGATATCCCGGTCGCAAGGTCCGCCGAAAAGCCGGGGCCGAACGAAGAGGCGGTTCCGAAGCCGGCCGAGACCGCCTCGCCCCCCGTCGAATCCCCCCCGGCACCCGTGCCGGCCCCGGTTTCATCGCCCGCGCCCGAAAGCATATGGCCGGCACGCCATCTTTTTATCGCGGTGGAAGGCGCGTGGCTTTCGGAAGAGTCGAAGGCACTCCTCCGCGAGATTCGGCCAGGGGGTGTCCTACTTAGGGAAGGAAACCTCCAGAGCCCCAATCAGACCCTCGCGTTGAGTCGCGAAATCAAGGACACCGTCGGACTTGGCCGTCAACAGTTCAGCGCCCTGCCCCTAATCGCGATTGAGCAGGAGGGAGGCGAACGAAATGCCCTCGCCCTCACCGATGCCCCGAGCGGGGCGCAGATTGGCGCGGCCAAGGACCCCGCCGCCGCGAAACGTTACGGCGTATCGTACGGCTCCGGGAGCGCCGATCGCGGAATTAGCGTCCTGTTTGCGCCGGTGCTCGATGTCTTCGATTCAGCCGGCGCGTTGCCCGGGGCGGAGTCTCGATCCTTTGGCGCGGAGGAAAGCCTGGTGACCTCGCTTGGCTTGGCCATGGCCGACGGCATGATGGAGGCAGGCGTCATTCCGGTCGTCAAGACATTCCCGGGATTTGGACCTGCCGTGTTTGGGCCGGATGGACGCTCGCTCGTGCTGAACATCGACAATCGGCGCCTTGCCGAGAACATGTTCCCCTTCAGCGAGGCGGTTGCGCACAAGGCACCGGGTGTCCTGATTGGGCATGTCGCCGTGCCCAAATTCAATACCGAAGACCCGCAACGCCCTGCCGCGCTCTCCCGGACACTCGTCCACAGCCTCTTCCGGGAACTCTGGAAATACGACGGTGTGCTGGTTGCCGACGATGTCGCATTCAACCCGATGACCGCATCGCGGCCCGCCGAGCGCGCCGCCGTCGAAGCCCTCATGGCCGGCTGCGATGCCATCCTCTTTCTCGATCCGGACCCGGCGCGAATTCGCGCGGTCTGCCAAGCCATCGAGGCCGCCGCCGCCTCGGGCGAGATTGCCAAGGAACAATTGGGAGAGAGCAAGCGACGCCTTGACGCCTGGCAATCCTGGCTCGACCGTCCTAGACCGTTGGGCGAATCGTCCCCTCAACTCCCCTTGACGTTCGCAAAGACGCCTTCGCCGGCTTCGTCCGCGCCGGTCGAGGCGCCCGCGTCGCTCCCGCCAAGCTCGCCCATTGCGTCGGCTGCGGAACAGACCGAACCCCCGGTGTCGTCGACCTCTCCGGATCCGGTCGCCACATCCGCGACAGACCAAGACTCCCCCTCACTCCTCCCGGTGTCCCCCATTTCTAACGCGACACCCGGAACGGATCCGTCTTCGCGGCCGGCGTCCCAAGTTTCTGCCGCGCCGGAAGCGACCGCCGAGGAGCCCCCATCGGCTCCCCTGGACTCCGCCGGGGCGACCGCGCCAGTTGGGGTAACCACGTTGGTCTCGACCGATTCCCCGGCGCCTGCCACATCCCTTTCGACCGATATCGCTTCGACACCTTTGCCCAAAGAATCCGGTGCGCCGGCTACCACTGCGGGGCCGCCCCAGTCGGCCCCCGCAAACTCCCCCACTCCCTCCGCTACGTCCGCGGCAGGGGACACATCTTTCTCGATACCACCCGTGGAGTCCGCCACGCCGGGTGCGCCCGTCGATTCACCGCCGTCCGTCCCCCAAGAGTCTGTCGCTCCGCCGGTGACACTTGCGGAAAGCGTGGCAGCGTCCGTTTCCGCGGCAACGAAGCCTTCCGGTACCTCCCCGGGTTCGCCTCGACCGGAAGAGCCGGTTCCCGCAGATTCATCCGCACCTGCCGAAGTTCCCGCATCGAGCCCAGCCGATTCGTCCACGCCGGATCAACCCGCGCCGCCTGTACTCGCAGATGCCGCGACGACATCCACCGAGACCGCCCAAAACGACTCATCGCCTTCCGTGATTCCGAATGACGCGGTTCCTTCGGGCATCCCTGCGCCCGAACCGGCGTCGCATACGCTGCCGGTATCGGAACCGTCGGCTCCGTCTGCATCGGCTGAAAATCCACCCGCCTCGACCCCGCCGGCCGACCGCAAAGAAATCGCCCATACCGTACAACGTCAAGAGACCCTGACCGCGATCGCAAAACTATACGGAGTCGAGATTCAGGATCTTGTCGCATGGAACAATCTGTCCAATGCGCGCATTGATGCGGGTCAGGTGCTGAAGGTATTTCCAGGCGGCAAGGCCGATATCGCCCCTAAGCCCGCCGAACCCGCCAACAACACCTATCGTGTCCGCCGGGGCGACACCCTCACCAAGATCGCGACTCGGCATGGAATTTCTCTCAAGACCCTGCTCGAAATGAACGGGCTTACCGATCCGAACGAGATCGTCATCGGGCAAAGGCTCAAGGTTCCCTGAGTCGGCGCGTTTGAGTCGCACGGGCGCCTCGCCTTGGGAGAACGATCCGCCCGCGTTTCCTTATTGCAATGCCGAAATCGAAGGCCCCGGCGTTGAACGGCTCCGCCCGCCATTTCCCCGTAGGCTATCCGCCCCGCCGTTTGCTGGAAACGAAAAACCCGGGGCCCATTGCGTGGACCCCGGGGGAAATCTCCTTGGAAAATGCGCGGGTCAGTAAGCAATAAACCCGTCGGTCTCGATTATGCGGACGGCCACGCCATCCAACTGGCTCGGCACCGGCGCCTTCGCACCCTTTGCGACGAATACGTCGATCACGGCCTTGCCGTCGTCACCGAGGCCGACACCGTGTCCGGTGACGCCGCTGAAGCCCATTAGCCGCGCCGAGTTCCGTGCGTTGGCCGCGCGCGCGCTGTTCATCGAGGTCCCGCGTGCCCCAACAGAGGCCCCGCTCGGCGACACACCATCGGCGCAAAACTGCGCCGGCGTGGCGTCCGTGCCCTTGGTAAACGAATTCGGCGGCGTCGAAAGCGCCCCGGCGAAGGCGAGTCCACTGGCTGCAATGTTGGTCACCGTGGTGGAATAGGCGCCCGCTGCGGCGTTGCGCAGGATGTACGACGCAATACCGCTTGAATTAGTCACCGCCCCGCTTCCAGTACCCGCAAGCGAACCGTTCCGGTTGACCGATATATTCACCGTGGCGCCGCTTACGGCAGCCCCAAAGTCGTTCACTACCTTGACCCCGATGACCAAATTCGCCGTGCCTGACTTACCGCCCGACGTGGTATAGATAACGCAACCCGGCGAAGCGACCGTCGGTACCGAGTTCGGGACAAGCGCGAAATCGGACACAGTGGTCTGTGATTCGCTCACCTCGACGCCGACGTGCGATGCGCCCATGAAACCGGACGCAGACGCGGTCACCGTGTGAGACCCCGTATCGACTCCTTCGAGAAAATAGGCGCCCGCCCCGTCGGTCGTGGCCGACTGGCCATCGACCGAGACCGCCGCCCCCACTATCGGAAGACCCGTAACGCTGTTGGAAACCACGCCAGCGATGGAACCGGTGGGACCCGATACGGACGTTCCGCCGACCAGCGTCACGCCCAACGCGCCCAGGACCGCGCCGATGGGATTCGCCACCGTCGACGAGCTGTCCCCCGCAAAGAGCAGGCCCACGGACCGCGGCAATCCCGTGACCGGGTCCGTTGCGCCCGATTCGACTATCAGGGACCCCGAATCGCCCCCATCGGAGAACGACGCATTGCCGATGCGAATTTGGTTCTTGAAGTACGCGACCTGGTTCGATGCGCCGCCGCACGTCAACGAGTAGCCCACGCTCGTCGTGACGTCGATGTTGAGGACCGTCCCCATGGTATGCCCCGTGGTGCGCCCGCTCTTTTGGACGGCCTGGCCCACGAAGGCGCCCACAGTTCCCCCGCTCAAGGGGCCGATATCAAGGATGGCGCCATCGACGGCGACCTGGCCGGGGTTCACCGCGGCAATCGCCGCGTCAACAATATTGTACTGGATTACTTTTCCCTTGCTCACTTTGATATTTATAAAGCTGGCCAGGGACCCGACCGCTCCGTTCGTCAGGCAATTCTGGTCGATCATCCCCGGTTGGTTCACCAATTCGCCGGCGATACCTTGGTTGAACCGGGCGAGCACATGGTTATTGCTCAGAATATAGTGCGCGCCGGATACGTCCTCGACCAAGGCGCCCAAGGTGCCGCTGCAGCAGTAAAGAGACGAAATGTCCTGGATATTGCCTCCACTGGTTCCCAATTGAATGGGACGAACCTGCAGCGCCTGGTGATCCGCGCCCGCGTCGGCGGACACCGCCTGGCAAGCCAAGAGAATTACGGCGATGTAAACCCCAAATATCCGTCCACGATCATTCGCATTCATTGATTTTTCCTTCCAAGTCCGGGTTGCGAATTCCGTTCATCATATTTCAATATCGACACAGTAGACGCCGGATTAGTATACCACTCAATCCGGGGTTCGCAATTCCGCCGCCCAAGTTCTCGCAACCCCTGTCGGGAGTATATCGACGGTTTCAGGCACTATCTTTATGATCGAACGGAGTTGGAACCGTGGTCGCTGCCAGTTCCAAACGATCGAGATTACCCCGTCGCGTGTTCGAGGTCGACAAAGACGATGTAGGCGTCTTCAGGCGAGTTGGCGGGGGCCATGACCCAGCGGCCGTTTCGCGAAAGGGCGCAACCGCCGAGTAGACCTCCGTTGACGAAGGTCAGTTGCGAACGATCGAAGGGCTCGGCCGCAGAGATCGTCCAGAGTTGGGACTCTCCCTTCCGATCGGGGGCCACCGCGACGATAGCGGCACCGTTCGGATGCCACAGCGGCGACGTTCCCTCGCCCAGGTCGGCGCGTATCGCCCCGGTGGCACCATCGATAATTCGGATATTCTCGGTACCGGAGGCCGAGGATATCGAGAACGTCATGTACAAGCCGTTTGGGCTGATCCCGCCCGCAGTAAATTCGATTCCGCCTTCGGCCAGTTCGATAGGCGCGACACCGGAATCGGGAGCAGTCGATACGCGCGTCAAGACACGCTCCCCGGGGGAGCGCTCGCGGAGACACGCCGCCCACGATGCGTCGGGCGCGATCACCAACGCGGTGACGGGCGGACCCGCCGGTTCCAGCTCGGCATAGGTCCTCGTTTCGGTATTGCGCCGGACAAGGCTCCACGACCCGGCCGCCCCCGAAGGCGAAACGGCCGCGACCAAAAATGGCGGCTCCGAGGCGAAGGCAACGGGGCCTGCAAAGCGCGGATCGAGCGCCCCGCCGGCATTGAATCGGAGCACGCTCGATGTGTCGCCGGAAATGTCCCAGTCCAAAATCTCGGCGTGCTCCCCGCCGCTCGTCATGAGAATTCCGGCCCCTGAATTCTCGATCCAGGTGTTCGGAAGCAGCGAAGGCGAACCTTTGCGGGCCGGTGGCGCCGCCAATCTGCCGAACCGCGCGTCCGGGTCGAGTGCGATGATGGCGCTCCAGACCCCGTCGGTTGCTTGGATTGCCGCGAAGGTCCCGCCCCAGCCGAAGGAGCGGACAGCGAAACCATTTAGTTGTATTCGGGCCTGCACGACTCCGGCGGATTCGTCCACGAATACCGCCACGTCGGGCGATTGGAACCATCCCGCGGTGCTCGAGTCCATCTCCCGCACGACGTCCACGGCAAAGCCCCGGTTGAACCGTTCCATCAATATCGTCCCGGCGCCGGCGCCTATCGAAACGGACAGGAGCGCCGCGGCAAGCGTGCGTCCCCACGCCGGCAGCCGCGTCCAACGCCGCGCGACCCGCAGGGGAAAGGCCAGGTTCGCGTCGTCCACGTCAAACTGCGACCACGGGGCGGGCGTGTTCGTGTCCCGCATCGACTCGAGGGCGGAGCCCATGCCCGAGTTGCTGTCGAAAAGGGGTTTTCCCTCGCGCACCCGGGCTATCGTCTCGGCCAGGACATGGGCGTTCGCCGGCCGGTTCCGGGGCTCCTTCTCGATCATGAAGGCAATGAGGCGCTCGACATCTTCCGGCGCTTCGGGAACGAACTCGCGCAATCGGGAGGGCGGCTCGACGATGATCTTGCGCACGAGGCTGATGGGGGTGTTCGCCTCGTACGGGATGCGCCCGGAGATCATCTGGAACATAACGATGCCGAGCGCGTAGATGTCGATGGAGGCGGTAATCTCCTTGTTTTGGCACCGCTCGGGCGACATGTATTGCGGGGTGCCCAGACGGGTGCCGTCGATGGTCAGTTGCGTCTCGGCATCGAGCACCTTGGCGATGCCGAAATCCGTCACATAGGCCTTGTCGTCGCGATCCAACATGATATTGCCCGGCTTGATGTCCCGGTGGATGATCCGCGCCTCGTGGGCGCTCGCCAGGGCCAGCGCCACTTGCTCGGCGATGTGCAACGCACGTTCCCAGGGAATCCGCTTCTCGCGTTTCATCATCCGGCTGACCGACTCGCCCTCGATATATTCCATCGCGATGTAGGGAATCTTGCCGACGGACCCGACGCTGTAGATGTGGACGATATTCGGATGGTTCAGGCTGGCGAAGGCCTGCCCCTCGCGCTGGAACCGGGCGACGATGCCCGCGTGGGAGCGCAAATCCTCCTTGAGCACCTTAATCGCGACGTCACGGCCCAGGGCGGCGTCGTGGGCGCGATAGACAATACCCATGCCGCCTTGGCCTATCGACTCCTGGATGTCGTAATTGCCGAACATCGTGCTCGCTCGTGCCGCGTTGTGCCGGTCATTCATGCGACATGCATGCTCCCCGCGTCCGCAAAGCGGCCCGCGCGATCAGGCAGGGGGATTATCCCCCGCCGGGCCCAGGTTCACAAACGCCACCGACAACCCGTTCTCACCCACGACCGAGGCCGCAACCGACGTTCCGTCGCGCGAGACCCCATAGTGCGGGCCCGCTTCCGCCGGAAGTACTACCGGCGTCCGGCGGTATGGGGGATTCAGGTCGACTATCCAGAGCCGATTCATGGGCGCCGCCGCCACGGGCCCCTCGATCTCCGCGGAAACGGCGGGATCCGGCACTGGCGGCGCGGCAGCCGGCTCGACCGGGAGCTCGGGACTTGCGATTACGATCTGGCGGCCGTTTGCCAGCCACGCATCCGGGCTCAACTGGCCCGGTCCGATACGGTGAACCAGGCGGCCATCGGCAACATCCACCACACCAATCTCCCGCGCCGTTTCGGCTGCGCCCTCAAGCAACACCGCCGCGAGCCGCGAATCGGGCCCCACGGCGACCACGGCGCCCGCAACCCCTTCCGCAAGCATCTTTCCGCGTGCGTCAGGTTGGGCCGTTTCCAACACCCATAACTCGCGCGCCCCGGAGTGGGTCAATCGTATGTAGGCAATGAACCTGCCGTCGGGCGTATACCGTACGCTCTCCGGTACGACCCGCACGCCGGCCTCGGTGCGCCGGGGACCAATGGCCGCGTCCGGCCCCTGCAGCACGTCGCATTCGGCGATGTAATGGAGCCCCTGGACGTCGTCGTACAGCACTAGGGCGACCGTGTGTCCATCAGGATGAATTCCGGCAACTCGTGACCCCGCTCCACCGGCCAACCAGGCGCGTGCCGGAACCGAGAACAGAATCGCTGGTGAGGGGAAGGCCGAGCGCAGCGACTGGGCCAGGGTAATGACACGGTCCCCCTCCGCGGCGCGGGCATGCACCAACACCACGTCGCGCAACGGTTGCCCGTCACCCACCCCGGGCCAACCGGTAAAGCTATACGAGGCGGAGGCGCCCGCACTGTCGAGCGCCTGGCCCGATGGGGGCCTCAGACTCACCGCCTGCACTTCCCCCGGCGACAACGCAAGAAGACCGCGCACCCCGTGCGTCAATGTCCCCTCGATGCCCTCGGCTTCCGCAATCAGGGTATTGCCATTGCCGCTCCACGCAAGATGCCCGAAGGCAAATCCCTCGGCCTGCATTTCGGCCATGACGCATCCCGTACCGGACAGATCAAAGGATACAAAATCCGCCGGCGGGACCGGGTCAGCCCGGCCCTCACGCGCGGCCGTGCCCATGATGGGTCCCGCGACCAGGGCGGCTAGTCCCAGCCCGGCAATCGCGGCGTACCGGCCCAAGCGTGCCCACGGAAACGAACGGGCCGACGACGCCCGTCGCGTCACGCTCGAGGCCCGGGTCCCGCCTCCGGGAGTCGGGCGGCCTTTTTTCTCTACCCGGCTAAACGGGCGCGGCTCCATCCCCTCCTTGATGAACGCGGTCAACGCCGCCGAGAGGGCCGAATTGCCACCCTTCTGGTCCTGGACGCGCGCAATGAGCGAGTGTACGACTCGGGCATTTGCCGGCCGCAAGTCGGGCTCCTTCGCCATCAAGTACGCCACCAGCCGCGAAACATCGT
The DNA here is from genome assembly GCA_947486375.1 of Candidatus Hydrogenedentota bacterium. Classification (GTDB taxonomy): domain Bacteria; phylum Hydrogenedentota; class Hydrogenedentia; order Hydrogenedentales; genus CANKTP01. Next base: position 15,803 of record CANKTP010000080.1, read on the forward strand.
CGGGGATCGCGGGCTCGACCTTGTTGACCCTCGGCGGATCTTCCGTGCAAATGGCCTTGATTAGCGCCATCGAGGACTCGCCCCTGAACGGCATCTCCGCCGTCAGCATCTGGTACATCGTCACGCCGAGGGCGAACAAGTCGCTCGCCGGGCCCACGTCGCGGCCGCTGCATTGCTCGGGGGACATATACTGGGGCGTGCCGATAATGTTGGAGTTGTCCGGACTCGATCCATCGTCGGATTGGATATTCGCAATGCCAAAATCCGTGAGCCGGACATTGCCGGACCGATCGAGCATGATGTTCGAGGGCTTTACGTCGCGATGCACCACCCCGTGCGTGTGCGCGCAATCGAGCGCGAGCGCAACCTGTCCCCCAATGTGGAGGGCTTGTTGCCATTTGAGACGGCCGGTGCGTTTCAGAAAACGATCGAGCGGCTCGCCGTCGACAAACTCCATCGCGATGTACGGCGTGCCCCGTTCCATCCCCGCCGAATACATGCGCACCACGCCCGGATGTTTTAACGGGGCGGCGGCTTGGGCTTCCTGGTGGAACTGCTTGACGATAGAGGGCGTGCGTGCGAGGGTGCCGAGAAGAACCTTGAGAGCGACGGGGCGATTTAGTTTCACATCCCGGGCAAGATACACCGTCCCCATGGCGCCGCGTCCGATCAACGCCTCGACCTTGAATCCCCCGATCGTCTCGCCGATGAGGGAACCTTGTCCGCCCTTGGGAGCTACCATATTTAGGGGTACCCTAGGTTGCGACTACTCTATCTTGCCGAAAATGAATTTAGCAGATTCATGGAGCGATGTCAATTATTATATACTTTTGGGCATGATAATTCGACGAATGCTGGGATTATTGGATCGTACTTCGCCGGGTACCCCTTACGGAGCATTGTCCCCAATCAGGCATGCAGAACCGTCAACGGATTGGGCTACGCCCCGGGCGACAATGCGCCGTCCCCGGTTTGCAATGGCGTACGGTGCCGCTTTAGCATATCGACGCGCCCGTTATGCGAAAATTCCGGCTGTAGTCGCGGCGGCAAGCAACGGCACGGGTTCCAGACAGGACGAGGTTTCCATCATGAAATATCGGTTGATATTTGTCGTCCTATTGATGTCGTCCCAATTTTGTTGGGGGGGAAACGCGCTTTCAAAATTTCGACACAGACCCGCTTTGGGATGGCCTCAATAATTTTAATGTGACCACGGGAATGCGTTCCGTGCTCCAGGATTTTGACTACAGCGCCACGACGCATTGCAACGCGGTCCCCGGCGAGATCGGGGGTACGATCTGTCCGGACGGCACAACCGGCGTACATGGCCAAGCCGATCTCTTCCTTGTCGCTCGACGAAAGCTTCACCGCATCGGGGATCGTGTTTGTGTGCGCCGGGGACGGCCACACCCTGCTGGGATTTTTTAATGCCGGCACGATCAACGAATGGCGTACGCCCAACACCGTGGCGATCCGAATTTATGGCCGCGGCGCCGACTTTCAAGTCTACTCGAATACGGCACCAGCCTGTGGCGTGTCGGCGGCGGGAGCATGACGCCGTTGGAGTACGCTTCCAACGCCGCCTATCCGTGGATACTGACCTATACGCCGATTGGCGGGGACAGCGGCCAGGTCGACGTGACGTTCAACGGGTTCACGGCGTCCATGACCTTGGATACGGGTCATCGCGGCGACGGCGCGGAGTTGAATCGTTTCGGTCTTCTAAACGTGGTCAAGCATCCCGACACTGCGGGAACCCCCTGGATTGACGATGTGGTCATCAACGGCGACGCGGAAGATTTCAACACGGATCCCGGCTGGGAAGAGTTTCAGAATCATGCCTCGTACCTGAGCGAGGACACGCGGCCGCGTTTTGCGTTTGGCTACAGCGCCACACAAAACTCGGGCGGGCTTGTGCCTGGGGAGATTGGCGGGCGGCTCTTTCGCGGGGACTGCCGCTTCGCGGGCACCCTGGCGTACTACGGAGACGTCGTCGCGGACATGAGCTTGGAGACCCCGTTGGAAGCATCGGGCAAAGTGAGCCTGCACCGGGCCGTCTCCGACAGTACCACCTTGTTCGGGTTCTTCAACTCGGAAGCAAGCGTGTTCGTGAATCCGTCGCAGAGCAATGGACTGCCCAAGGAATTCATGGGATGGGCCATCGAGGGGCCTTCGGCGGAAGGGTTCTACATGTATCCTTGCTATCGCACCCAGGTTGATGGGGCGGACCGAAACTACGCCTCGAATTTGCAGTACATCTACCCTGATTCGCAGGCCAAGGACTGGTCGTTCGACTACG
>CANKTP010000081.1 GCA_947486375.1 Candidatus Hydrogenedentota bacterium
ATGCCCGTGCGCAGACCAATCTTGGTGTCTTGTATCACAATGGCCAAGGTGTCCAACGGGACTATCAGAAGGCCATGGAGTGGTACCGAAAAGCCGCCGAGCAAGGGAATGCCACTGCGCAAACCAATCTTGGTGTCTTGTATCAACTTGGCTTCGGTGTCCAACGGGATTATCAGAAGGCCATGGAATGGTACCGAAAAGCCGCCGAGCAAGGGCATGCCTATGCGCAAAACAATCTTGGTGGCTTGTATCAACTTGGCTTCGGTGTCCAACAGGACTATCAGAAGGCCGTGGAATGGTGGCGGAAAGCCGCCGAACAAGGGAATGCCGAAGGGCAGAACGCTCTAGCGTGGTTTTACGCTACCGCTCCGGACAATGTGATTGACTCGGGCGACAACGGGCGAACGAATTTTGGCTATATTGCGGTTGAGTATGGTCTGAAGGCGACGTCCAGTGACAAACGATGGTACCATTTAGGTTCGCTCGCCGCCGCATACGCCCGCGCCGGGAGCTTTGTCGAGTTGCTTCCGGAACACCTGCGGCCCAGCGCACCACGCGCACGCGCCGAGAGCTTTGTTAAAGCCGTCGAGACACAGCGTGAGGCCATCAAGCTTTTTGAGTCGACCCAGGATCTACCCGACGATCAGCGCGCAGAAGGGCTCGACGGAAGCCGGCGCCGGTTGGCGCTGTATGAACACAATGCTGCCTTCATCGATTACCTCGATCATTTCGAGGGCGCCAGGCGAACCGGACCAGCCATCGAGACCGCGCATGTCAGTGTCAGTTCTTTTTCCCCATTCGCCTTGAATAGCTGGTCTAGAGCAGTAGTCCGAAAAGTCAACGCGAGCCTCGCCTTCACGAACCTATCAAGCATCGAAGCGCTCCGGGCGGATATTGTAGTTTCGATGGGAAAAGGTGGTTCGATATCTAGTTTCGAACTGTTGCACTCCTCGGGTAATTCGCCGTTCGACGACGCCTGCCTCAATGCGGTCAGGGCAAATGATCCCTTGATCCCGTTGCCGCAGGATCTGTCGATTGAGTTTGTCTTGACTTTTTGCGTTCCGGAACCGTATCCCGGCCCCTGAATTCCATTGCTCGTGCGGCGCCAAATACGAGACTGCGGTGAATGCCCCAGCAACAGTGGAAATATCGTAAGATAGTGGCCTCGAACTCCTCGATCGAATGGACCGAAGCGACGTGGAACCCGGTGACGGGTTGCGCGAAGATCAGCCCCGGCTGCAAGCATTGCTATGCCGAGCGTATGGCGAAACGCTTGAAGGCCATGGGGCAGCCGAACTATGCGAATGGGTTCCGGCTCACTTTGCAGGAGAAGGCGCTCGAGCTGCCCTTGTCGTGGAAGAAACCGCGGGTCATCTTCGTCAACTCGATGAGCGACCTGTTCCACAAGAACGTCCCCGTAGAGTTCATCTTGCGGGTGTTCGACGTGATGCGCCGGGCCAATTGGCACCAGTACCAGATCCTGACGAAACGCGCAGACCGCTTGGAGCAACTTGACGCCGTCATCCCCTGGCAACCGCATATCTGGATGGGCGTCAGTGTCGAGAGCGAAGACTATCGGTCCCGGATCGATCACCTTCGCCGGACGCATGCCCACATCAAGTTTCTCTCGCTCGAACCGCTCCTGGGGCCGCTTGGCCCACTCGACCTGGCCGGGATTCACTGGGCAATTGCCGGGGGCGAATCGGGGCCGGGGGCGCGCCCGATGAATGTCGAATGGGTAACAGACATCCGCGATCAGTGCCTGCGCGCAAAGGTGCCCTTCTTCTTCAAACAATGGGGCGGAACGAACAAGAAACGCGCGGGACGAATGCTTGAAGGGCGTTTCTGGGACGAGATGCCCCTAATTCGTCCCGAGGCGGCCGCAGCTTCGTAGCCACTCCTCGTTTGCATCGATTCCTGTGCGAGGCTACAATCCCGTCTCCCATGCTGTTGTCGATGGCAACGCCCCGCCGTGTCCGCCCGCCCCGTGCCGCGTACGCCGGGGCCAAGGAACCGCCGAATGCCCGTCCGTTTCTACAATACCCTGTCCCGCACCAAGGAAGTATTCGAGCCGCTTGTTCAAGGCAAGGCGGGCATTTATGCCTGCGGCCCGACGGTCTATAACTTTGCGCACATCGGGAACCTCCGGACCTTCCTGTTCGAGGATTTGCTGAGGCGGCACCTCGCCTACCGGGGTTACGACGTCACCCTCGTGATGAACATTACCGACGTCGAGGACAAGATCATCCGGACGTGCCGCGAGACGGGCGAGTCGTTGCCCTCGCTGACCGGGCGTTTCACGGATGCGTTTCTCGAGGACCTGGAAACGCTCGGCGTCGCGCCGCCCACCGTCATTCCCCGCGCGACCGCGCACGTCCCCGAGATGGTGGCGTTGATCAAGCGTCTCCGGGACAACGGACACACCTATGAGGTCGACGGCAGCACCTATTTCCGGATCGCGTCGCTCCCGTCGTACGGGCGCCTGAGCCATTTCAATATCGAGGAACTCCAGGCCGGCGCGAGCGGTCGCGTGGACTCAGACGAATATGCGACCGAAGACGCCCGCGACTTCGCGCTGTGGAAGGCCTACGTCGAGGAAGACGGGGAGATATTTTGGGAAACGGAACTCGGCAAGGGCCGGCCAGGGTGGCACATCGAGTGCTCGTGCATGAGCATGAAGTATCTCGGCGAGAGTTTCGACATCCACTGCGGCGGGGTCGACCTCGTGTTCCCTCACCACGAGAACGAAATTGCCCAATCCGAGGGGGCCACGGGGAAACCCTTCGTGAAGACCTGGATCCATGCGGCGCACCTCAACATCGACGGACGGAAGATATCCAAGTCGCTCGGCAATACCGTCACCCTGCGGTCCCTGCTCGACGAAGGCCACGACCCGATGGCGATCCGCTGGGCACTTCGCGCGACGCATTACCGGCAGCCGACAAATTTTTCCGCCGCCACCCTCGAGTCGGCGAAGAACTCCGTGCAACGCGTCCGCGATTTCCGGGCCCGGCTCCGCGAAGTCCGCCGCTCGGCGGGAGACGCCCTCGAGGAGCGGTGCGCGGCCTGCGAGGCCAAGTTCGCCGAGGCCTTGGACGACGACTTGAATATTTCGGCGGCCCTCGCCGCCGTGTTCGATTTTTTGCGCGATGCAAATATCTTGATCGACAACAACACCCTCAGCGCAGCGGGTGCGGCCAACGCCCTCGCGCTCTTGGATAGGCTGGACACGGTGGCTGGACTTCTCGGGGATGCCGCGGATTCCGTGCCGGTCGAAATCCAAGCGCTCGCAACATCCCGGCAAGAGGCGCGCCGGGCCAAGGATTTCAAACGCTCGGACGCCCTCCGGGACGAACTGGCGGGCTTGGGTTGGCTCGTGGAAGATACCCCCGGCGGCCCGCGCGTAAAGCGTGCCTGAGACTAAAGGGATTAGGTCATTTTCGCCAAACCAGTGGGCTTTGCACCGGGTCGTAATAATGTGAATGACGTGTCATGTTTTGGGGAATCCCGCGACATTACCCGAAAATTCATGTGAAAATAACGAAAATCGCAGAGCCTTTGGAACCTTTCCGGGCCTGCCGGGGTTGGACGTGACAACAACGCGGGCGAAGCACAGCGGCGACGGTTTGGCGCCGCCCAGATGAATGCCCCCAACGATGATTGGGAGCTTGTCTTTCGCGCCCGCGATGGCAACATGGCGGCGTTCGCCGAATTGGTGCGCCGCTACGAACGCCCAATCACGCATTTTTGCCAGCGCATGCTCGGCTCGAGGCAAGACGCCGAGGACATCGCGCAAGATAGTTTTGTGAGGGTCTTCCGGTATTTGGACAGGCTTCAGCCGTCGGCGAAGTTTTCGACGCTGCTGTTTGGAATCGCCCGGAACTTAACGTTGAATTTCATCCGGGACTCTTCGCGGCGCGGTCGCGGCGTGACCCAGTCGCTGACGACGGAAGAGTTTCAAGAGATCGCCGTCGAGGACGACTTGTTGCGACCGGACCGAAAAGCCCGGTTGAATGAAATAGAGGCGATGATTGAGCAGGGATTGCAGTTGCTGTCCCCGGATCACCGCGAAGTGCTGGTGCTGAGGGAAATCCAAGGCTTGGACTACAACACCATTGCCGATATTGTGAAGTGCCGCAAGGGCACGGTGAAGAGCCGAATCGCCCGCGCCCGCGAACAATTACGGCAACACATGGAACAATTGGGCGGCGAATCGTTATAATAGGGTTAGACTAGCCCGCTGAGGAGAAGGTTTAGTGAACGAACACATTCAGCCTGAGGAAATCTCGGCCTACTTGGACGGAGAAGCGTCGAATCCCGGTGCCGTCCAGAAGCACCTGCAAACCTGCATGGTATGCGCACGGGTACATATGCAGATCGCCAAATTGAGCGCGCACCTCGGGGCCCTTTCGGGACCCGAAGTATCGCACGACTTTGCGGCGCGGGTACTGGCATCCATCGATGCCGCCACGCCCAGCGGTCGAATCGCCAAGGCTTGGTGGGTGCGTGTGGCGGTGCCATTGGCGGCGGCTGCGGGAGTTCTCCTGGCCCTCTCGACACTGGTTCCCGTACGGGTCGACGCCCCTGAACTAAGGATCATTGCCGAAGTGCCTGCGGACGACCAAGCAATCAAGACACCTTATGCGAAGGCGGCCGACACCACGTGGCTCTTCGCCGACGATGCGGAAGTCCAACCCGAGCCCGTGGCCGAATCCGAGAAGGTGCTCATGGCGCTCGCGGATGTCCATATTTTCGACCATGAAGCCTACCGTCTCGAAGGCGACGTGGACATGCAATCGGCCTTGGGCAAAATGGATGAGTCCACTGCCGAGACCTTGGTGGTATTGCTTTCCGATTACGCCAAGGAAGAGGTCAAGGCGGCATGGTAGTCGGCCCTTTCCGCGTGTTGGCCGTCCTGGCCTTGGTGCTGCCTGCGTTTGCGCAGGATCCCGCTTCCCCACCGAAGAAGCCCCAGACCGAAGATCAGGAACGTATTTTCCGCGAACTCCTCGAGGATTCCGCCCGCGACATCTCGCTCGAGGACGTTAAGGAACGGGACATCCGGGAGCTGGTGGATCTGGTGATGAAAGTGCGGCTCACGCGCCTGCTCGAACTGAGCGACGAAGAGGCCGTCCGCGTCATCCGCATCATCAGCGACCGCATTGACCGCATCCACATGCTCAAGTGGGAACGCGGTGCCGTCTACTATTTCCTGCGGGAAGACCTCAAGGAAGGCGCCCCGGAGGAACAGGTCGAAAAGCATCTTGACGCCGCGACGGCGCTGGACGTGGAAATCGCGGAATTATTCCGGGACATGATCCAAGCGATGACCCCGCACCTGACCACCACGCAACGGGCGAGACTTTTCCTGTTTGGGAGCGATTTCGAGACTGAGATCAAGAAGCTCATCCAGCAGGCCGAAGACATGAGCGCCCAACGGCGGGGCCCGGTCTCGGATAAATACACCCGCTCGACAAAGCCGGTGCCGGAAGAGAGCGAACCGGCAGCCACGGCGCCCGGTTCCCACGAAGGCGCCCCTAAAAACCGCTAGCCCTCCGCGTGGTTGCACGGCTCGCCGGCCGGTTACGCACGCCACATCGATTTGGAACGCCCGGTTTTCGGGCGAATTCCGTCACGCGCGGGCGACTGGCGCGGCGGTTCCCGCCCGATGCCGCGCCGCCCAACGATGTAAGGGCACGGTGCATCCAGACCAAGTGCGTCCCTGGATTCGAAACTTTACGTGCGAAATTCGGCGGCATCGGGTATCCTAGGGGAAGGTCGGCGAGCGTTCGTCGGCTTTTTGCGCCTTCCGTCAGGCTACATCCAACCGATAGGGTAGATCCATGCCGGTAAGCACGTCAGTCCATATCACGCATGCGTTGCAGCGAATCCTTTTACTGGGCCCATCGAGTATCCTGGACGTGGGGTGTGGATTTGGGCTCTGGGGTTTCCTCTGCCGGGAATACCTGGACGTGATGAACGAACGGGTTTGGCCCGACAAATGGAAGGTCCGGATCGATGGAATCGAACTCTTCGAGCCCTATCTCATGGCGCACCAGCGATTCTTGTACTCGAATCTCATCGTCGGGGACATTCGCGAGTTGGCGCCCACTGTCGACGAATACGACCTCATCATCACGGGGGACGTGATCGAACACCTTCACAAGGACGAGGGAGAGGCGGTGCTCGAGGCGCTCTACGCGAAAGCGAAGAAGGCGTTGCTCATCAATATCCCGCTGGGGGACGGCTGGGACCATCCCGAGAATTACGGGAACCCCGGCGAACTTCACCGGAGCCAATGGGAGCCGGGGGATTTCCTGCATTTCCCCAACCAGTACCAGCCCTTTCAGTTGCCTTGCGGGGCCTACGGCGTCTTTTACTGCCCGAAGGACGTGTTGCAGACCGACAAGCTAAACGGCCGCATTCTCGCCGCGCAACGGCAAGAACAAATGGGCAATGCGCCGCGGGCCATTTTCCACGCCGTAAGGGCGCTCGATATTTCGCCTGACGACAAGGACTTGAGCAGCTACGTCGTGAACCTAAAGCTGGAGAGCGGCGACCGGCAGGGGGCATTGGCCATATTGCTCCAACAGATCGAGCGCATGGGCGATTTCCATGTGGCATATTTGGCCGCAGCCCGGATCCTGAGCCTCCTTGGGGAACGTGAGCGGGCGAAGGAACTACTGTCCCGCTTGCTCGCGCAACACGGGGTCGATGCGGACCATGTGCGCAAGGCCGAGGAGTTGCGGTCGCGGCTGTAATCGACTGCGGTCCGTATCTCCGCCTTTCATTCGCCTTGGTCCCGCGCCGGGGTTTTCGCGCTCAAAACCTTCGGTAGCCGGGTACGCGAACCCGGGCGGGAAAATCATTCACGAAACGAGTGAACCGCGGCACCCATCGAGGACGGCAGGCCTGGCATGCGACATCGGACGAACGATTGCCGCGAGGCGCCGGGTGCTACAGAGGAGAATCTCGCTGGCACCCATATTGATCCGATCTTATGTCGCAGTCGTGCAGACTGTTCGGCACTACTCGGGCATGCCGGTTAAACTCCGGCGTAGTTGCGTGTTCAATTCCTATCGAAGGAAACGAATCGGATACTCCACGCGGGCAACCCTTTCGTTTTCTCCACGAGACGTTAGGATTTTGCGATCAACAAGTACCGTCTGGTAGTTTTTCGGAGCTCGTGAAACCGCAGGGCAATGAACTCACGCAGGGCGCGGAGTTGGTTCGCCGTTGCGTCAACCCAAAGGGAGTCCACCGTTCTCATGTATTTATCTCGACGCACGGCCGGGTTATGGAAAGCGCTCGCCTTGGCGGGCGTGGCGGCCGCTCCCGCCTCGGCCCAGGAACTAAACCCCGGGGACACCGCCTGGGTATTGGTCGCCTCGGGCTTGGTGCTCTTCATGATGATTCCCGGGTTGGCGATGTTCTACGGGGGCCTCGTGCGCTCCCGGAATGTCCTTTCCGTGTTCATGCAATGTTTTGCGATCACCGCCGGGGCAACCGTGATTTGGATACTGTTCGGCTACAGCATTGCGTTTGATCCCTCCGGCATGGTGGCCGACGAATGGGGTCTCAACGCGTTCATTGGGGGATTCTCCCGGGTAATGTTGTCCGGCATCGGCCCGGAGACGATGCGCGGGACAATACCCGAGATTTTATTCGTGGTGTTCCAGCTGACCTTCGCGGCCATAACTCCCGGGCTGATCGTTGGGGCCTTTGCCGAACGCATGAAGTTCTCGGCCATGTTTGTATTTTCGATGCTCTGGCTGGTGTTGGCGTATTTGCCGATTTGCCACATGGTCTGGGGCGGGCCGGGGTCGTTTTTCGGCGACCTGGGCGTGATCGATTTCGCGGGCGGCATCGTGGTGCACATTACCGCGGGGGTGTCTGCCCTTGTGGCGGCCATCATGATCGGAAAGCGAAAAGGATACCCCGAGAAACCCATGCCCCCGCACAACCTGACCATGACGCTGACCGGGACCGGAATGCTTTGGGTCGGGTGGTTCGGCTTCAACGGCGGTAGCCAATTGGCGGCGGATGGGAAGGCGGCCATGGCGGTCATGGTGACCCAGATATCGCCTTGTGTCGCCGCGCTCGTTTGGGTGGTCATCGAGAGGCTAAGGAACGGAAAGCCCAGTGCGTTGGGCCTGGCGACCGGCGCCATCGCCGGGCTGGCGGCCATCACGCCTGCCTCGGGCAGCGTCGGGCCAATGGGCGCCATCGTCATTGGATTGGCGTCGGGAGTACTTTGTTATCTTGGGGCGACATCGATGAAGCGCGCATTCGGCTACGACGATGCACTCGATGTGGTCGGGGTACATGGCGTCGGGGGGTTGGTGGGCACGTTGCTGGTGGCGGTGTTGGGCGCCCGTGAATTGGGCGGCTTTGTGGACGGGCTCGACATCGGTCGACAGCTCGGCGTCCAGGCCTTCGCCGCCGGGGTCGCGCTTGTCTATTGTGCGACAGTGACGGCAATCCTGCTGAAGGTCATCGATGCCACGATAGGCCTCCGAGTCACTGCGGATCAGGAGATGGAAGGACTCGATCTGGCCGATCATGGCGAGGCGGGGTACGATTTATAGCGAGTCCGGCCGCATCGCAACCCGGCGGCGAGCGTTCCGGTCTCCGTCGCCGGGTCAGCCCTGATCCGCGCGGGCCGTCAAGGGAATCCAAAATACGAACCTGGCCCCCTTGCCGTCCGCGGGATTTTCGCAAGAGATACGACCGCCGTGGCTGGCCGCGATGGTCGAGCTGATCGAGAGGCCCAGTCCGAGGCTCATGCCGGGCACCTTTGTCGTGAAGAATGCGTCGAAGATTCGGTCGAGCACCCCGGGCGAAATGCCCGGCCCGTTGTCCTCGACGGCAAACTCGATGACCCCGTCCCGTTCCCGCGCGGATACCACGATGGTCCCGTCAGCGCGGCCCTCGAGCGCATGGCAGGCGTTCGTGATGAGGTTGAACAAGACTTGCTCGATCTCTTGCGGGCGGGCCGCCGGGGTGGGGAGCGCATCCGCCAGTTGTTCGCGGACAACGAAGGGCCGGGTTACCACGCTGCACAGGGCCAGGGCATTCGCGACCATCGAATTGGGGGAGCAGGTCCCCCTCTCGGGGGTGTCCTTCCGCGCGAAAGCGCCCAGGTTCGAGATCGTCTTTCCAATGCGGTCCGCGGCCGCGCCAATCTGTAGTTGGGCGTCTCGCAAATCGCGCCCGATGGCCGCCAATTCCGAATCGGGATTCGGCCCGATGGCCTTGGCGAGACGCTCGACGGCGTCATCTTGGAAGGTGAGATTTCCCGTGATGGCAAACAGGGGATTTCGAATTTCATGGAGTATTGCCGCACCCATCGCGCCGAGCGTCGCGAGCCGCCCCGCATGGATCGTTTGACCCGCCCGTTCCTGGGCGAGTTCCTCCATGTGCTCGGCGTAGCGGCGAATTTCACGATCCTTGTCCTCGATCATCGACTCGTATTCGATGATCTGCGCACCGACATGGATGCGGCTCCGCAATTCGGCGGGGTCGAAGGGCTTCGACACGAAATCGTGGGCGCCGGCCGACAAGGCCTCCACCAAGTCCGTGGTTTGGTTCTTCGCCGTGAGAAGGATCACGTATACAAACCGCCCCTGCTCGATCCGCCGCGCGTATAGCCGCCGGCAAATGGCCGGACCGTCGGGGGCGGGCATCACCCAGTCCAGGATGGCCAAGCGTGGCGGGTCCTCGGATTCGAGGATATCCCATGCGCCCTGGCCATCGACCGCCATGATCGGTTCGTGTCCCCAATGCTTGAGCAGATCGTGAAGCAGTACCCGTGTGGGTTCCATATCGTCGGCCACTAAGATTCGCATCCACTTGTCTCCGCGATGAGTTTGAAGGTCACTGTTCGCGCGGGATCCGGCCCGGGACAGAACGGCTCCGGGATGACTATCCGGATTCTGCGCAAATGGCGGACGGTCGCGCCGCCCCGAGCCTCGGCGCCCTATGCCGGCACCAGTCTAAAGAATCTCCTTCCCCCGTCAATGCGGGCTTCGCGTATCATCGTGCGATTGACAATCGTCTAGCGGCTTTGTTCCAATGGGGGGAGCAACCGCTGGGGTTTTCCCGGCCCGATTTCATGGCCTTCCCCGGTTCCGCCCGGCGCACCCAGAAAGGGCCGCATGGCAGACATTGTCCCAAGGCCTCCGTCCCTGGGGGAGGCGCGCGCGCTCGATGCACCGGGCAGAGACGTCTGGGATCTGGCGTCGCTCTTGCCTTGGCTCGGTTTTTTCTGCGCCGGATTGGCTCCAGAGCCGGTGTTCTATGCGCTCCGCGACTGGTCCCATGTGGCCGCCCAAACCGCCTTCGTCAACACTTCCGCGGTCATCACGGTGGCATTCTCGATCTATCTTGGAATCTTCGCGTATCGCCGATGCCGGGGCAATGGCCTTGATGAAGGCGAATCGCAATCCCGCGCGGTGACGGTACTCTTGTTGGGTTTTCTCGCGTTTTCCGAGATTCCGGCGTATGGGAGCCAGACCGAAGTAAGGACGCTGCTCGAGCTGGCGCTGCGATTCCGGGAAATACCCTCCGGAACCTATCGTTTGGCCGTGCTATTCATGGGTTGGAGTAAGCTGTTGGCGTGGTGGTACCTCGGCTCGTTGGTGGTTCGATACCACCTATTCGGCCGGAGAGACGCATTTTCCCGGGTGCCTCGGCTGCTCGGGGCCGTCGCCGAAACCACGCCTCCGGTCGATGCTCCCCCGGGCGGCATCGAGCCGCCATCTCGACCGGAAAAGTGGCGTGATGAATCGCGGCCCGATGCGTAGGCCGTTGGGGCTGGGCAGGTCATCGTCCCGGCGGGAGGCGCCGCAACCCTTGCGAAATGCAAGGTGCCGTTTTTTTCGGGGGATATTCATCGCGTGTAACCCGTACCAAGTAGTCCGATTTGCCGTCTGCGCCGCGATTTCGGGAGCGATTGCGCTCGATGCCGACGCCCAATTGGGGACGATTCGCATCGGTAACGTCCAACAGACGGGCGACCTCGTTACGTTTCCGGTCGCCTTGGAGGGCGATCTCGGCGCCGGGATTTCCGCGATGGATTTTCGCATTCTCTACGACGAGGGGGTCTTCGAACCCGTCGCAGTGCACGCCGGTTCGGCGGTCACCTCAGCCGGTAAACAGATTCATGCCAATATTCTCAGGGACGGAGAATACGTAGTGCTCATGACTGGGTTGAACCGGGCCTCGATCCTGGGCGGCGACGTGGCCAGCGTCACCATGCGGGTGCTCGATGCGCCCGAGTCCGGTGTCTCGATGATTCAGCTCGCGAATACCTCGTTATCCGATTCCGATGCCGTTGGCGTGCCGTCCCAAGGCAGTTCGGCGACGATCGCCATTCGAAATCCCGGCGATGAGGATACTGGGAAACCCGGCAAGGGCGAGACGCCGGATTCGCCGGGGTCTGGCCCCGGGCCTTCCCTCGACGGGGGCTTGGATATTGGCACGGCCTTGCCTCCCGTCGATCCCGATGCGGATTTTCTTCCGCCTTCCGCCGAGGCCGGCCAATCGGGCAAGCCCAGTGGTTCGTCCAACGCCATGAATACCCTGTCCGAACAATTGGAGGCCTTGGATCGGCTTCGCGCGGACGTGCAGTTTGGGGGAACGGGAGTTCCCTCCGCCGATTCGGTCGACGAAGCCGAATTGACAGGCCTTGTCCCGGAATCCGTGGGGGAGGAAGCTTATGCCCCGGCCTCGATGGTGGGCGGCAATGGCCTCGCCACACCACAGGGAATGCTTGCACCGGAAATGCCACGCGCCGATGCGGCGGATCGCGGCGCAATCGCCCCGGGGCGTTCCCGCTCGATGGGCATCTTGATTCCGGCGAGTATCGGTTGCGCGATATTGGCACTGGTGTTGTCGTTTCGCGGTGTCCTTTTCCGGTCCTGACACCGGATGAGAATCCGTCTTAGTGACGGAATTTCGGCGGATGGTTTCGGGCCGCCAACTTCGTTCCCCCGTGATCGCCACGAGTTCGCGGCAATTTACCGCCGGTACGCCTCTTGCTCGATATGGGCGGAGGTGATTGACATGGCCAGAAAACGGCACACCCGGAACGAGGGACTCGATCGGCGCGCGGAGATTCGGGAGGGCGCGTTTACCCCGCGAGTCATCGACGAATTCCCTGATCGCGTTCGATGGGAGGCGGCGGTCGAGAATTTGAGGATGTTTCAAGACGTGTTGGCGCGTTACGGTTCGTGGGCCAACTATCTTCGCCGCTGCAAAAAGCGGCGTGCATAGACGAACGGGAGGGTCCGGGCCAGTTCACCCCGGGGAAATCCGGCCTGGCCGGTTTCCCCGGGCATCGTCATTCCCGTTCAGGAAACTCGAGCATGCGCTGAATTCGGATCAGCTCGCCGAGCGACCATGCTTGGAATGGGCATCCGTGCGGAGTGTGCGGCGGTTCGGCGTCGGCAATCTCGGAAACGTGGCCGAGGCCCGCAGTCTCGACGTGCGCGAGCAACGGTTCGAGGAAGCGCCTCCCCGCCTCGTCCCGCGCACCCGGTTCCCCGGCATGTACCTTCAACCATGCATCCACGAAGGCGCCCATCAGCCACGGCCACGCGGTCCCTTGGTGATAGGCGGCGTCGCGCTCGAGAGGCCCGCCTTCGTATCGCGGCGCATAGCCCGGTTCGTTCCGCCCCAGCGTTCGCAATCCCATTGGTGTCAACAGCTCGGCTTCGACGCGGTCGACGATAGCCCGCGCGCTGCGGCCTCCCACGACGGCGAATGGCAATCCGCCCACGGCGAATATTTGGTTCGGACGCATCGTGCCGTCGTTCTTCCCATGGACATGGCCAACGTCGACGACATCGAACAGGCAAACACGGTCTTCGTTCCAGAAGCGCGCGAGAAACGACTCCGACGCGCGGCGGGCGAGGTCCTTCCAGCGGCCGTCGAATCCGGTGCCGATTCGGAGCGCGTTGATCCAGAGCGCCTGGATCTCGACCGGTTTGCCGGTGCGCGGCGTGACCACCCAGTCGCCGATCTTCGCGTCCATCCATGTAAGCTGCACGCCCGGATCCCCGGCCGCGAGCAAGGCATCGTGGTCCGCATGAATGCGATGCCGCGTGCCACGGGTATAGCCCTCGAGTATCGCCAACATGGCCCCACGCAATGCCGCCGTTTCTTCCGGGTCGGCCCCGGCGCCCCGAAGGGCGAGATACTCATGCGCCGCGACGATGAACCACAACGGGGCGTCCACCGAGTTGTATTCTTCCAGCGCGTCGCCATCCGGGAAGGCGTTCGGCAACATGCCCTCGGACACCCGTCCCGCCCACTCGAGAAGGATCGCGCCGGCGACATCGAGCCGTCCCGTGGCCAGGCAAAGCCCGCGCATGGCGATAAATGTGTCGCGGCCCCAGTCGGCGAACCACGGGTACCCCGCGATCACGCTCATGCCCTGGCCTCGCTTCACCAGGTAAGCGTCCGCCGCGCGGAGCAGCGGTCCGCCGAAGCGTTCGCGCCGGCCCCGCTCCTGGGGTGCCAGCGTATCGGCGGCCACCGGCGGCCGCTCAGCCTTGCGCCTTTCGGGCTCGTGGACCGTCTCGGCCTCGAACACGAGCATCGCGGGGTCGCGGTGCAGATCGAAACTGAATTCCCCGGGCGAGGCGAGGTCCTCCACGCACGGGAACCCGCGGGCTTGTTCATCGGCATACATAGTGTCGCGAAACCATAGCGGATCGTGGCGGTAGACGCCGTTGGTGTAGGCGGCGATGCGGGGAACGGAATCGTAGGGGCGCCAACGCACGGCGTCATTCCGGCAGTCGGCATCGAATCGAAACTGATTGTTCTCGATGTGGAGCGCATGATGGTCGCGGCCCGTCAGCAGCGGACGCACTCGCAACACCATCCGGCTGTTGCCGCCCTCGATGCGCCAGCCCAACACGACCCGCGGCGCCCCGTGGCATATGAACAATTCGAACACGACCTCGGCGCCGCCTTCGATGCGAAACCGCCAGGCGGGCCATGGCTCGCGCGCGAAATGGACGATACGTTCCCGTCCGTCCGGATAGATTTCATCCGGCGCATAGCGGTGCGACGATAGGGCATGGCGGCCATGGGCGTCTTCGATCCATGCCTCGAACCCGTTCACAAGCACGACGCGCCCCGTGGGCGGCTTGGTTGCCACGGTCAATAGCGCATGGTATCGCCGCGTCCGCACACCGCAGACCGTGCCCATGGCATACCCGCCGAGGCCGTCGGTCTCAAGCCATTCGTCGAACGAACTACCTGGGGGACTATCCATTCGATGCTCCTTGCGGGGTTGATCGAATCCGCGCTAACGGATAGGGTACCTTGTTTTCGTCCCCAACGGGGAACGCACACGGGCGGGACGCCCGTGCCATGCGGGGGCATCCCGTATAGGTTGCGGCGGCCGCAAGTTGCGGGCCCAGCCGGGAATTGGGTATACTGATGGTTCATCCGAATCGGCGCTACGCCATTTCCGAAGTCAGCGAACAAACCGGGGTGGCGATCCATGTCTTGAGGCAGTGGGAAGCGCGGTTCCCACAATTGAAACCCAAACGGGACCGGGCCAATCGCCGGTACTACACCGAGGCCGACATCGAGATTGTCCGCCGGATCAAGCAACTTCTCCGGCACGAAAATCTACGGACGGCGGGTGCGCGAAAACGGCTGGCCCAGGAACTCATCGGAGAAGGCCGCCCGAAGACCAACTCCGAGATCGTCGATCTCATCGACCGCATCGAGGCCGAGGCGCGGGCCATCCTCGACCTGCTTGACGATTCGAGATAACGGATCCCGATCCCAAGATACAAGACACACCTTTAGTCGGGGTGTAGCGCAGCCCGGTTAGCGCGCTTCGTTCGGGACGAAGAGGCCGGAGGTTCGAATCCTCTCACCCCGACCATGATTGCATGAGCCCCCCGGCGTCCGCGCCGGGGGGCTTTTTCGTTTATTGGCGGTACGACCCCCTCGGCGAGGCCGGGAGACTGTCCTTCCTCGCGGGGTCAGTGAGCGAGAAGCTCGAGGCCCAGAAACGGCGCGGACTCCTCGATATGCATGACAAGAAAGGACCGCAGCGCGACGAATTGATCGGGAACATCGGGCGGCAGTTCGAGTGCGGGGACGAGTGTACAATGATCTTTGCCATTCCTTGGCGGTTAGGGTGAGAGGAGACCAAGACATGAACAGCGGCATTACCCCCATGCCGGAGCGGCAATCCTTCGAGGAACTGAAACTTGTGGGCCAACTCGGGGCGGAATATTGGAGCGCACGAGACCTCCAGCCCCAGCTCGGATACAGCCAGTGGAGGCGCTTTGACGAAGCCATCCAACGCGCCATAACCTCTTGCCAGCAATCGGGTAACGACCCGGCCAACCATTTTGCCGGCGCCGGCAAAATGGTCGATCTTGGATCGGGTAGTCAGCGCGAAATACCCGACTTTCACCTGTCCCGCTTCGCCTGCTACCTCATCGCCCAAAACGGCGATCCGCGCAAGCCCGAAATTGCCAACGCCCAGAAATACTTTGCCGTCCAAACCCGCCGGCAGGAACTTTCCGATGCCTACGCCGCCGATCTCGAACGCCTAGAACTACGCGAACAAACCAAGCACGAGTTTAAGGCCCTCTCCTCGGCCGCCCAGGATGCCGGCGTCCACGGCCGCATGTTCGGCGTATTCCACGATGCCGGCTACAAGGGACTCTACGGCGGATTGGGAGCGGACGATATCAAGCGCAGCAAGAGCATCGCCGAAAAAGAAAACCTGATGGATCGCATGGACACCACCGAGTTGGCCGCGAACCAGTTTCGCATGACCCAGACCCGCGACAAACTCAAGCGCGAGGGCATTCGGGGAGAACGACGCGCCATCGACGTCCACCACCAAGTCGGCAAAGAAGTTCGCACCGCCATCGAGCGCATCGGCGGTACACCGCCCGAGAAACTTCCGCCAGCGGAGCACATCAGGGAAGTGAGGAAACGCATCGAGGGTGTCCAACCCAAGCTCGCACTGGATGAAAAGGACGCGAAGGGCCTCCTGGGAGGAAGCGGGGACGATGCCGGATAGTTCGCATCCGATCCGGGAACCGGCGAAAGCATTCGACCCCGCCACGAAGAAACGCCTCGAGCGCCGAGGACACCAAGAAGGTTGCACGGAGGCTGGCGTCGCAAAACAAGAAGCTTCCGCAAAACGTCGTGAAACTGGAGCGCGCACCGGGTAACGACGGCGCATAATCCGACCGTCTCGCGACTATGCCCGGACGATCCGCGCTTGGAATTTCCCGGCATGCAACTGGCAGATGGCGACGCCGAGGGCGTCGGCGGCGTCGTCGGGGCGGGGGAGGCTGTCGAGGTTGAGGAGGATCTTGATCATCTCCTGGACCTGCTTCTTGGTTGCCTTGCCGTAGCCGACGACGGCGTGCTTCACCTCGAGGGGGCTGAATTCGCCGATGGGGACGCGGGCCTGGACGGCCGCGAGGGCGACGACGCCGCGGGCTTGGGCGACGGCGAGGCCGGTGGTGACGTTCTTCGCGAAGTAGAGGGACTCGATGCCGATGGCATCGGGGCCGTGGGCGGCGATGAGGCCGGTGACTTCCTCGAAGATGGACTTGAGGCGTTCGGCGAAATGGAGATCAGGCGAGGTGGTGATGACGCCGTGGGCGACGTGGTGCAGGCGGGAGCCCTTGCTGTCAACCACGCCGAAGCCGGTGGTCGCGGTGCCGGGATCGAATCCAAGGACCCGCATCGCGCGGGCCTTACTCGCCCATGAGGGTGGCCATCTCTTCGTCTGAGATGTCGAAATTAGAATAGACGTTCTGGACGTCGTCGTTGTCCTCGAGCGCCTCGATGAGGCGGAGGATGGCGGCGGCAGGCTTACCTTCGAGCTTCTGCATCGTCTTGGGGACCATCGTGAGCTTCGCTTCTTCCGAGACGATCCCCATTTTTTCGAGCGCGCCGACGACGGTGTGGAGCGCGGCGTGCTCGGTGGTGATCTCGTAGGCCTCGCCCGCGCTGTTTATGTCCTCGGCGCCCGCCTCGATGGCCTTCTCGAACATGTCGTCCTCGCTGCAGGCCGATTTCGGGACTAGAATGACGCCCTTGGGTTCGAAGTTCCACGTCACCGCGCCAGCCGCAGCCATGCTCCCGCCATTCTTGGTGAGGATGTGGCGCACTTCGGAGACGGTGCGGTTCTTGTTGTCGGTCAATGTGTCGACGATGACAGCGACGCCCTCGGGACCGTAGCCCTCGTAGCGCACTTCGTCGTAAGTGACGCCCTCGAGATCGCCGGTGCCTTTCTTGATGGCCTTCTCGACGTTGTCCTTGGGCATATTGGCCGCGCGCGCGGCGAGCAGCACCGTCCGGAGGCGCGGATTGCCCTCGGCGTCACCGCCGCCGAGTTTGGCCGACACCATGATTTCCTTGGCCAACTTGGAAAAAATCTTGCCCTTCTTCGCATCGAGGGCGCCCTTTTTCCGCTTGATGGTGCTCCATTTGCTGTGACCCGACATGAGGCGTGTGACTCCGATGGTGCGCGCGACGATGCGCGAAATGGGTTCTTCCGGATGGCGATTAGTATAGCAATTGGGATTGTTGGGCCGCAAAAGGGATGAGACGTATGGGACGTATGGGACTTATGGGACCTATGGGAAGTACGGGGGAGATGAGACACATGCGTTGTGCGGGCCCATGATTCCCATAGGTCCCATAAGTCCTATACGTCCCATTGGCTTTCCAAGAGGCATTTCCTAGTGGCATTCAGCTCTTCGGATTAATCAACGCCTGGACCTTGGGGTCGTGGAGGTTTTCCTTGGTCACGATGACGACGCCGGTGTCGATGCGTTTCTCGACGGGGCGGCCCTCGATGTG
>CANKTP010000082.1 GCA_947486375.1 Candidatus Hydrogenedentota bacterium
AACGGGATCAAGGTGACTCTCAAGGGGAAGGACATCGAGAAGCCCGAGCAGACTTTCGAGAAGGTCCTCGTCTGCGTGGGACGCAAGCCCAACTCGAGCGGCCTCGGCTTGGGTCATACCGGCGTGAAGATCGACGAACGGGGATTCGTACAGGTGGACGCCCAGATGCGCACCGCGGATCCCTCCATCTTCGCCATCGGCGACCTCGTGGGCCAGCCGATGCTCGCGCACAAGGCCTCGCACGAGGGCCGCGTCGCTGCGGAAGTTATCGCAGGCAAGAACGTCGTATTCGATCCCAAGGCGATCCCCGCGGTCGTCTTCACCGATCCCGAGCTGGCCTGGTGCGGACTCACCGAGACCGACGCGAAAAAGCAGGGCATCCCGGTCGAGATCGCCCGCATGTCCTGGGCCGGCCTGAGCCGCGCGACCACGTTAAACCGCAACGATGGGCTCACAAAAATCCTCACCGACCCGGAAACCGGCCGTATCCTGGGCATCGGCATCGTCGGCGCCGGCGCCGGCGAGCTCATCGCCGAGGGCGCCCTCGCGATGGAAATGGGCGCCCTCGCCAGCGACCTCCACCTGACCATCCATCCCCACCCCACCCTCAGCGAATCCATCATGGAAACCGCCGAGCTCATCTACGGCAGCAGCACCCACATGGTGCGACCGAAGAAGAAGGCGTGAGAGACGTTCGGTATCGTGATTAATCCCCAGACCCTAGCCCGCCGCCGGATTCTATTGGGCCTGGCTGGACTTCTTGTCCCGCTTGCCGCGGGGTTTCTTGTACGGGCTTCCAACCTCTCCGCCGAATCCGCCTGGTACGACGAGGTAATCACGCTCGAAGTTTTGGATGCCCCGACGCTTTCCGGGTTCCTCGAGGGGGCCGCGAAGACGAGCGCCCCGATGCCGCCAGCTTATTTTGTTCTCGAGTATTATGCCGCAAAATTAGGCCCGGACCCGGAGTTTTCGCTAAGGGTGCTTTCCGTCTTGATCGGCCTTGCTTCCATCGCGATAGTCCAAGCGACGGCGTGGCGGATCTATGGGCCGTGGGCTGGGTTCGTCGCCGGGGCGGCGATGGCGGCGTCGCCCATCCATGTTTATTATTCGCAGGAAATCCGCGGTTACGAACTCACGACTCTCCTAGGGGGGATGTCCGCCCTCACGTTTATGGAGTTGTTGCGACGGAACCGGCGAAGTTGGCTGTTGCTGAATTTCGTCGCCAATACGCTCTTAGTCTGGACACACCCATTTGCCGCGTTGGCGCTCGGGGCGCAAGCTGCGTTGCTCGTCCTCTTCCGCCGGAAAGAACTTGGCTTGGTCGCGCCGTGGATGACCCTTGCGGCGGTGACGTCCGTGTCGATCGGTCTGTGGGGAGTATCCTTGGATCGCGGGGTAGCCTACCAACAAATGAACTGGATTCAGGCCCCCGGTTTCTTTTCCAGTCCCTCCGGGATTTCCGTCTATGGCGCCTTCGTCGCGTTCGCGGGTAACTTTTACGGTCATCCAACCAATCAAGCGGCCGAAATGGTGAATCGTTATAGGGAACCCATACAAACTCTGACGGTCGCCATCACCGCCTTCTTGGTGATCGCGTACATTGGATTCGCGCGAGGTCATCGGACTTGCACCCGGGGCGAGGGGAAGTTGACCCATCGGGAGGCGGCATGTTTTTTCGGCCTATGGCTATTGTTTCCCCCGTTGGCGCTTTACGCGCTTTCGTACTTGTGGACGCCTTGTTTCTTTGTTCGTTACCTACTCTTTTCATCGGTCGCCCTCTACGTCATCATGGGCGCAGGTATGACCCGGGTGACGAATCGGGCACTCTCCGGTGCGCTCATGGGTATGCTCCTGGCGATATGGGCCGTCCAGATCGTCACGGTCCTGCCGGGGCCGTCGCGGGCCGATTGGTCGTCTCTGGCGTCCCTTATGAAGACGGCAAATCCGGATCATCATCGGGCGATTGTGGCGCAGACGGTGGGCGACAACCGGAAGGCCTTCGCATACCACCTCGCCGATCCAGCCTACGCCTTGGAGCCAGCCCGGAATCTCGACTCAATCGTTTCCGCAATAGACGAAGCCGAGACCCTGCACGAGGACCTTTGGGTCGCCGTTCCCTGGGGAAATGGAATGGCCGTGTTCGACCCGCCCCTGTTCCAGATTAGCTGGCAAATGGAAGACTATCTTCGGCTTATCGGAAGGCGATTCACCCGGTATGAGGCGCGGACGGGGCGCATTCTGTACCTGTATCACGTTCCTTGGTCGATTCGGGAGAGGGACCCGGAATCGTATCTACTCGAATTGGGCGAGGCGGACACGAAGTAGCCGGGAATTCGAGTCTGTCTACAACTGCGGCCGCCCCGGAACCCTACCCCACCGCCTCTTTCCGCACCGTCAACGTCTCGATCCGCCCGGCCTCGACACGCACGCCGATCCCCGGCTTGTCCAGCGGGACTTTCACATACCCGTCGGCATCCATCGTCCACTCGGGCGTCACGATGTCCTCCGCCCAATACCGCGCGCTGGGCGAGACGTCGCCGGGCAGGACGAAGTTCGGCAATGACGCGAGCGCGACGTTGTATGCCCGCCCGATGCCGCTCTCCAGCATCCCGCCGCACCACACGGGTACGTCGTTCGCCTGGCAATAATCGTGGATTGCGATCGACTCCGAGAACCCGCCCACGCGCCCGGGCTTGATGTTGACGATGCGCCCGCTCTTCATCGCCACCATGTCCTGCGCCCGCTCGAGGCCCGTGATCGACTCGTCGAGACAGATGGGCGTCCGCAGTTCCTTCTGCAATTGCGCATGCCGGAGCACGTCGTCCCACGCGAGGGGTTGCTCGATCATCATGAGTCCGAACTCGTCCAGTTTTTTCAGGTGACCGATATCGCCCAGCGTGTACGCGTTGTTCGCGTCCGCCATCAGGTGCGCGTCGGGCCCAAGCGCGGCATACACCGCCCGCACATACTGGATGTCCGCTCCGGGCTGAATCTTTAGCTTGATCTTGCGGTACCCCTCCGCCAGTGCCGCGGCCGCCCTCTTCACCAGCGCCTCGGGGTCTTTCTGGATGCCCAGCGAGATACCCGTCGCGATCTTGTCCCGCGTCCCGCCGATCAGTTTCGCCAACGGCAGCTTCTGGATCTGCGCCGCCAGCCCCCACATCGCCATCTCGACCGCCGCCTTCGCCATGAGATGGCCCCTGAAATTGTGCGCCAGGTGCGCGTGTACCACCCCGGGCGACTTGAACTCCGTCTTGAGGACCCGCGGCGCGACGAAATCCCGGATCATGATCCACGCCGTGTCGATCGTCTCCGGCGAATAGTTCGGCGCCGCCCCGGCCACGCACTCTCCCCAGGCCACCTGCCCATCGGCATCGTGCAACTCCACGAGAAGGATGCGCCGATCCACCTCGACCCCGGAGGATATCTTGAACGGTTCCTTCAGCGGCATCCGGATTTCGCGCAGGATGAGCTTGTCCACCAATAACATTTCGGGCCTTTCGTTCAGGTCTTCTCGATACCATAGTAGCAACGATCCCCGCCGTCCCGGTAGATCGTCGACACCCGGTATCCGAGCGCGAGATAGTGCGTGAACGCGCGCCGCGTCGACTCTCGCCAACGCCGCCCCGCGTCCGGATGCGCCCGCTTCGCCTCCTGGATTCGCGACGGAATCTCCACCCGCACCGCCCCCGCCTCCACCAAGGGTCCATCCACCGGCAGCCCATGCCCGTCCGGCGGGTTGATCACGGGGGCGGCGGCAAAGCGTTCGGAGATCGGCTCGCGAACGCCGTCGAGGATTCGCGACACGCGCGCGGACTGGATGCGCCAGTCGACGATGAATCGGTCCGTCCCCAGCCCCTGGTGCAGTTCGCTCGTCGAATCTCCGTACATATTGACCGTGTACTCGGCCACCTCCGCGCCCAACTTGTTCAAGTTGAGGTGCGCATTGCGCGCCTCGAGCGGATCGTAGGTCCAGTAGACCGACTCGACGCCCAGCGGCAACAGCGTCTCCCGCTGGTACGCCTTCAGCCTCCAGCCAAGGTTGAGGTCGCGCAGGTCCGGGCGCACCGCCAACATGTCGGACCAATGGACAAGGCGCCCCTCGCGCACCCCGGTCAATCCAAAGACGAATCCAAGCATTCGCCCCGTGCCGTCGAAGGCCCCCGCCGTCACCCCGCCCACATACTGCCCCACCTTGAGTATCGACAGCGGGACCACGTCATTGAAATCCCGGCCCCACGTCTCCCGCTGAAATTCCACGCAGGCCTCGTACTCCCCGGTGGAATGTAGTTCTCGAATGATAATCCCAGGGTCTTCGTGCATTGATTCTTCCCTCGGTGACTGGAAATTACGGGACAGCCCGGAAGCCTGCGCTCGGACCGCCGCCGGAATGAGATCGGGTGCGCAAAACCGCGGGGACTCGACCGTCCGGTTCCATGCCGGAAAGGATACACCATCGATTCCAATCGATCGCCGACTTGAATGTCATCCCGGTGAACCGGAACAATGCCTCAATCCACGCCACACTTAAGGATCCCCAATGACCCCAGAATGCGTGATCGACATCTTCCGCCAGACCGGCGCATTGCTCGACGGACACTTCCTGTATACGAGCGGACGCCACGGGAGACAATTCCTCCAGGCGGCGCGGGTCCTGCAATATCCCGATCACACCGAGACATTGTGCAGGGCGATGGCCGAGTCGGCCCGGCATGACCGCGTCGACCTGGTGGTCGGACCCGCCACCGGCGGCATCATCCTCGCCTATGAGACCGCGCGGCATCTTCAGTGCCGCGCCGCGTTCACCGAGAAGGACGGTGCGGGCGGCATGGCGCTAAAGCGGGGCTTCGCGTTGAAGCCCGGCACGCGCGTACTCGTGGTCGAGGACATTATCACCACTGGCGGCAGCGTCCAGAAAACCATCGGGCACGTCGCCGCGCGCGGGGCCGAGGTGGTGGGCGTGTCCGTGCTAATCGACCGGAGCGGCGGCCAAGCACGGTTCCCATGTCCCTTCAGGCCGCTCGCGACGCTTGCGCTCGAAAGCTGGCCTGCGGAGGGGTGTGCATCGTGCGCGGCGGGGCAACCATTGGTCGAGCCGGACGACCTGGTCGTGTGAGAAAATTCCCCTCCCTGCACTGCTACCGGGAAGAACCTCGTTTCCCTTCGCGGATTCCCAGGGAGTACTTCTTTGTGCTCTTTGCGTTCTTTGAGGCTATTTTTGGGGTTTGATCAATCGGCCTCAAAGAACACAAAGAATTTGTCGATTGGTTGACATGGACATCCGACCGTTGGTTGCGGCGATGCCGCGCGGTGTCCTTGGCGCTCGTTGCGGCAGAATCCTACAGGTCGCCGATTCCCTCGAACACCATCTGCACCGGCACCTCGACGGCCTCCGCTCCCGATTTCCCGGGCAGCTTGATCGTCAGGAAATGCCATTCCTCGCCCCCCTCGTCCAAGCGGGGGAACTCGCCATCGACGGCCTTCATCGGCTGCAGGCTCAGGATGGGAGGATGTTCGGTGACGGTCTTCTCCTTGGCGATATCGACCATCTTCTTGTGGTCCGGCACGCCTTTCAATTCCCCGTCGCGTGCATTCGGGATAAGCATGGCAAAGGTGTCGAAGGGCGCCGTGCCCATGTGATTACCGTCTTGCGGCTGCAACGCGAGCCGCATGACGTACAGACCCTTGCCGATCGGATCATCGCGGAAATCATGGCGCTCGGGCACAAGTACTTCCGCGACGCCGAGAAGCTGAATCTGCGGCATCTTTTCCAGCGCTTCCTTCGCGTCGACCGGCTTGGCGCTCAAGGCGATCTCCGAGACCAGCCAGATGTCCATGAAGGCCGCGCCGTCCTCGGATAGCGTATACGACTTCGGGGCCAGTTGGGCCTTGACCTCGGGCGATACGCCGGCGGGGACCGGCTTCTCGCCCACATCGAGCGTAAACTCGACGCCATATGCCGCCCACGGGCCAATCATCGCGAGTACAGCCGCCGTTGCGAACCTCGCCATGCCGTGCTTCATCTTCGGGTTACTCCTTGGTTAATTCGGGGGGAAAATAGTCCGCGCCCTTACCGGGAGAAGGTGCCCAGATACGCGCTGCGGCGTCCGCTGGCGTCCCACGTAAGCCCGAGGCCTTCGCCGCCGAACATGTCGCGCTCGGTGAACTGCGGGATGGCGGTGGTCGTCGAGGTCAACGGCGGGTAAAACGCGGTTTCGTTTCCGCAATGTTTGTCGTGTTCATGGAGGCAGCGGGTGGCAATATCGACCAAGCCCTCGGCGCGAACGGCAGAGCATCCGCCGCCGTGACACTTGTCGACTTCCACCGCAATATCGGTCGATTCGACGCGGACGACATCGGAGACCAAGTCGCCGCCCATTTCCTTGGCGAAGTCGGTGAGCGCGGCTTTCTGGGCAGCATCGGCCTTCGCATCGACAATGACGACGGACTTGGCCGTGTAGGGCTTCTGGCCGTCGGTCTTGCCGCGCAGGGTATCGGTGGCTTTTACAACCGCGATGACCTTGAGGCCATTGAGGGCGATGCCGTTGTATGAACCCTTGGTCACGTCCCAAGTGAGAATGGCTTCCTCGCCGGTGAGTCCCATTTCGCCGTTCGCGAAACAAGGTCCGGTATAGACGTCGCAGGAGCGCACCTCGACGTAGTTGCCTTCGATGGTTCCCTTGCTGGGAAGCGTGCCGGCCCCGGCGGAAATCGCCAGAGTTACGCCCAGCGCGATAACAGTCAGTATGCGTGTCATGGTGCCTCCGTTCGATGCCGAATTGTCGATGCCGTTTCTAACCCGAACCGGATCGAATCGTTCCCTGCCGCCACCTTGGACGACAGGGAACGGAATTCATTCAGTCGGGCGACTTACTCTTCAAAACAACCGCGCGTGGAGGCGCATTCCTCGCCGTCCACGAACCCGCCGTCCGGCCCGACGCCACGGGTAGTCTGGTTACACCAGAATATCCCGCTATGCATCGGGTCGTCGAACTTCATGTCCGGCGAATGAAACATCTCCTTGCAGCGCAAGTGTTTACATTGGCACTGAATCATGGGAACGTGTCCTCCGGATTACGCCATCGAGGCCATGACGGCCCGCTTAACGACAACCTTTACCTGATGGACCTTGTACCCGTTCATGCTCAACGGGGTCGCGCCCTCGGCGGCGGCGGCACCCGCCTTCATCGCGCTGTCTTCGCCGACGGCTTGGCCATTGAGGGCCGCAGCTGCCTTGTCGGACACCCACGGGGTCGGGGCCACATGGCCCAGGACCACCTTGGCGTTGGCCGCCTTGCCGCCGGAATCCTCGTAGGCCACCGAGGCCGTCACCATGGGCCAATCAAGGCCGATGCGTTGCCGGATTTCGTAGGTCGCGTTCTTGAGGCCCTTCATCGGAATCGAGACGTAGGTCAAGATTTCGTTCGGCTTGAGCGTGTATTCGCGGTCGGTGTCCGCTTTCGGGGTGGCGAACAGTTCCGCGACGGGGAGGTCGCGCGTGCCCGAGGGACCGTGGACCCGGACCGTCGCGCCAAGGGCGATTAAGCCCGGGGCGAGACTCGATGGATTGACGAATTGCGCGGGACCCTTGTTGTCGAAGATCGCGTGGTAGCGATTGTCCCCATCGGGAACAAGCGCCGCGCCCTCGTAGGTCCCGAAGAGCCCGTAGCCCTGCCGGAAAAACCAGCAGCGGGGACGTTGGAGCAGGTCGCCGCCGACCGTCCCCACATTGATGATCTGGGGGCTGCCGATGGATTCCGCCGCCGTCACCAGGCAAGGGAAGTTTTTCTTCACCTCGGCGTTGGCGATCAGGTCCTTCAACTTGGTCGTCGCGCCGATCTTAAGCGAACCGTCGGCGGCGACAATGCCGCTGAGACCCTCGACATCCTTCAGGCTGACGACCTTGTCCGGACTGGTCAGGTTTTGTTTGAGCGAGGTCACCAAGTCCGTGCCGCCCGCGAGGACTTCCGTCTTGCCCCATGCGTCGCCGAGGAGCTTCACGGCTTCCTCGATCGTCTTGGGGTTTGCGTATGCGAAGGGTTTCATTACGCCACTCCTCCTTGGTTCAACGCCGCGAGGACGCGATCGGGGGTCAACGGCAGCTCGGACACCCGGACGCCGATGGCGTTGGCCACCGCGTTCGAGATGGCCGCGCCCGGCGAAATCACCGGGGGCTCGCCCAGTCCGATTACGCCGCGGCTTTGGTATTTCTCGTCGGTCATGAAATGGACCTTGAAGTTGCCGATGTCGCCGAGACCCGCGAGGCGGTAGAACTCCATGTCGGAATTCAGCATCGCGCCGGTCTTGTTGTCGTAGATCGCTTCTTCGTAGAGCGCGTAGGTCACGCCCATGACCATCGCGCCGAACAACTGGCTCTCGGCCGTCTTCATGTCGATGATCAGGCCCACGTCTTGCACGACCGCGTAGTTTTCCATCCGAACGACCCCGGTCTCGATGTCCACCGAGACCTCGGCCATCTGCACGCCGCCGACCCCGTCCGTGGTGAGCTCGGTGAGGTCGCCGGGGGGATTGCTACCCTGCTGCGTGATGGGCATCATCCCCATCATCGAGCAGGCCTTTTCCCACGCCACGCTCTTCGCCGGGTTCCCGACTTCCTGGATTTTGCCGTCCCACGCCTCGAGGTTGTCCTTCGGGACCCCGAGTGACGCGGCGACCTTGTCGAGAAGGACATTCAGCGCCTTTGTCGAGGCGTCGCGCGATGAGGCGCTGACGCCGCCGATCGTCGTGCTGCCACCCGAGGCGCCGCTCGCGGGGTAGCTGTTCTTGCCGAGCTCCGTGCGCACCTTGTCCATCGGAATACCGAGCGTCTCCGCTACGACCATCGTGATCGCCGTGCGCGTCCCCGTCCCGAGATCCTGCGAGCCAAGCTGGGCCACCACCGAACCGTCGGGATTGATCGTCACGCTGCACTGCGAGGGGTGCCCCTTGCCGCCCCAGGTGTGCATCGACATGCCGATGCCCTTCTTGATCGGCCCGGGCGTCTTGTCGCCGCGAAGGTGTGCCTTCTGCTTGTATCCGATCATCTCCGCCGCAATGTCCAACTGTTCCGCGTAGATATCGGCCTTGTCGGTCAGCGACAGGTTCTTCTTGAAGAATTCGAGCGAGTCCATGCCGATCGCGGCCGCCGCATCCTCGAGCGCCGCCATCGTTATCAGGCAGCCCTGCGGATGGTTTGGCGCGCGCCACGCCCTCTGGGCCCCGCGGTTGGTGATGACGCCATTCGCAAGGGTGTTCTGGTTGGGAATGCCCGTGAACACGTACGGCAGCGTGCGCAGGCTGAAGCGCTGCTGCCCGCCCGAACCCCAGCAATTGGAGTCCCATGCGGTGATCGTGCCGTCTTTCTTCACGCCGACCTTGACCTTGGCGTAGGACGAGGGCCGATTGCCCGCGATCTTCAATTCCTGGTCGCGATCGAGCATCAACTTCACCGGCTTGCCTGTCATCTTCGACAGGGTCACGCCGATATTGCCCCAAGCGTCGGCGGCAAACTTCGATCCGAACCCGCCGCCCATGTATTGGCAGTCCACGTGGATTTTTTCGAGCGGCAACGCTGCCGTGTCCTTCACGCCGCCCGCATAGCCCGACACGTTCTGCGTCGATGGCCACACATAGAGGTCGCCGTCGCGCCATTCGCAGACCTGCCCGTGGGCCTCGAGGCAACAATGCGTCACGCAGGCCAGCCCGTAGTATCCCTCGATCGTCGTGTCCGCCGCGGCGAACCCGGCCACCGCGTCGCCCGTGGCCGTCTTGCTTTCGCGCCCGGAGACATTCGCCGGATTGCGGTCATCCATCAGGGGCGGCTTGACTTCGTACTTGACCTTAATCTTCGCCAGCGCTTCGTAGGCAATTTCCTCCGTCACCGCCGCCACCGTCGCCACCGTGTCGCCCGCAAACGTAATCTCGGGCAGCGCGCCGGAACGCGCGTCCTTTTCGACCAGCACCGCCGCCACGCCCTTCATGGCCTCGGCTTCCTTCGTATCGACCTCGAGCACCTTGCAGTTCCCGTGGGGGCACTGGAGGATTTTTGCGTAGAGCATGTCGGGGCGGTTGATGTCGAAGGCGTACTTCGCGGCGCCCGTCGCTTTCTGCGGGCCGTCGAGACGGCTCGTGTAGGACCCGATCAGTTTGCGGCGATCGGGGGCCGGCCAGGCTGTTTTCGCCATCACGCACCGCCTTTCACGTATGCCGGCGTCCCGAGGGCCACCTGCGTGATGCCTGCGTAGGTGCCGCAACGGCAGAGATTGCCGCCCATGCCCTTGCGCACTTCCTCGAGCGTCGCGTTCGGGTGCGCCTTCACGAAGGCCGTAGTGGCCATCACGAAGCCCGGCGTGCAGAACCCGCACTGGAGCGCGTCATGCTCGATGAAGGCCTTCTGGATGTCCGACAACTTGTCCGGCGTTCCGAGGCCCTCGATGGTCGTGATCTTCCGGCCCACGGCCTCGACCGCGAGCATCGAGCAGGAATAGGCGAGGTCGCCGTCGACCATGCAGGTGCATGCCCCGCAGGTGCCCCGGTCGCAGACCTTCTTCGTCCCGGTCAAATCCAGCCGGTTCCGCAAGGCGTCGAGCAACGTCACCCGCGGCTCGACCTCGACCTTGTGCTGGATGCCATTGACGTCCAGCATGATGGTCACATTGCCCGGCCCCATTTCGGCCGGGGCGGCCGCCTGGGCCGCCGCTTCCTTCATTTCCTGCGCGCCCGTCAAGAGTGCGGTGGCCGCCGAGGCCGCCCCCACGCCCTTCAGGAATCCGCGCCGGGAAATGCCGGACGCGTCCAAATGTTCGTCTTTGTTCGGCATACTCTCCTCCTCTACGCATGAGGTCCCATGGCCCGCGAAACACGGCACACCGCGCCCGTTTGGCCAAGATAACTTCATCCTATCACCCCTCCCCCAAAGATGCAACCCTATTTCCCGCGCGCGGGTGCGCCAGGCAACGATTGCATTCGTCCATCTCGCGGTGTGCATTCACGCGCGCGTCCCCCTGCGGCGTCCAAGCCATCCCCGCCGAAAGCCCAAGTCCATTTGTTCCCCCTCTTTACCCCCTCTGTCCCTTCCGCCCCTTACGTCCTTTCCGTCCCTTCGGGCAGCCCCCGAAGGTGTCCCGGGTAAACAAAAAAAAGCCGGGGACGCCACGTCCGTGTGGCGTCCCCAAGAGGAGAATTCGTGCCTAGGCGATTACGTCGAGGTCGTGCCTTGGCGCCGGCGGATTCACGACGGATGCGCGAATCAGCGTCAACGCGGCATTTCCAATGTCCTGCCTGACCGCCTGCTGTTGTTTCAGCATTTGGCCCAACCGGGCCACTTGGAATTGTGCCTGGCTCGTTACGGCCCCGCCGTGGCCCAGGGAAGCATTGGCATCCATGTCAAGGCCTCCTTTCTTACGTCGGGTTCTCCTTGGTGCCCTTAAGTATCGGCACCCCGCCCGGGAAACTTTACGCCGTCGGCGTGGCCCCCGTTCCCCCTAAGCCAAACGCCCATGGGGGCCACCCATCGACAAGGCCCTGACCCGTAGGCGCCAAAAAACGAAACGGTCGCCGGACAGGGCTGAATGCCCGTCCGGCGACCTATCGTTTAAATCGTACAGCTAGTGACTAGCTCAGCTTGCTTCGCCTTTATTCAACGATGCAATCGCCTGCCGCATCGCCGTGCGCCAAATGCGCTGCAGCCGTCGACCGGCTAGCCGTGATCGCGGTGCCAGCAGCCGTGGGAACGTCGCCGAAAACGTGGCATACCGCCACCCCGGCATCTTCCGTAGCGTCGTCCAAGGCGACATCCGTCGCGGTAAGCGCCCCGGTGGCGGCCAAGGAACCCAATACATACGCATTCAATGTAGCGGCCGTCAAGTCCGCCGCAGTGCCTGCGGTACCGTCTTCCTTTATAAATACCGTCGTGTCATCGAACGTGACCCCGCGGGCCGTGGCAGCCGCGCCGCCAAGCGTCACCGTGAAGGTCTTCGCGGTCGCGTCAACAGCCGATACCGCGCCAATCGCCAGCACGTCGGTCTTTGCTTCCGTCGACAAACCGGCCGACGTGGCCTGCACGGCGAGGGTGAATTCGGTGGCAGGGGCGACCGGGGCCGTCAGGTGAATGCCGCCCAAGTTGATGCTCAACAAACCGCTGCCTTCGCTTGCAACCACAACTTCCTGAACGATGGTCGCCACAAGCCCGCCCTCGGGAATGGTTACCGTGGCCGTGTCGGGGTCGCCGCCCTCGTCGGCGCCGTCGGCGACCAAGAGAGCCGCGGCCGAAATATTCACGCTGATGTGCGTGTAGGTATTCACCTTGACTTCCGAGGTATCGAGGACCTGCCACACACCGGCCAAGTCAACCATGTCGATGTCCGTGGGGCCATTCAGGACCTCCACTCCCTTGGCGTCGGTGGCCGACTTCAGCAACTTGACGGAATCGACGCTCAAGACAAGGCTTACGAAATCGGCAATCGAGACTTCGGTGACCGCCGGGACGCCATTGCCGGCCGTGACGAGTACCGTCACGTTCCCGGATTTCTGCGGACAGCCCGCCATCAGGACGATCATCATTCCCAGCCCGGCAGTAAATAATACGCGCTGGATGGGCAAATTCTTGAGGACTTTCATGTACGGTTCTCCTAGGCCAGTGCTGGCCCCTTGGGGTTCGTTTCTGTTCCGCGGTAATTTTGGTAAATTAAAACTTCCTGTTTGCACTCTATCGGATCACGGCCCCTCATTGCGATCGAGCGTTCCTGATGCATGGGCGGCGTAGCGCCGCAAGCCGCGTAACGCTTGGGAGTTGCCTGGCACCTCCTTTCGCATCCGGGGCCCGGTGGCGTCCTCTTCGTTCGCCCGGGCCTCCCGATTTGTGCCGCAAGCCGCGCGCACCACAGTGCTGCGGCTGTCACCTTCATCCTTGGGCATTATCGATCCGGTCGCCCCATCGAACAAGACGTACCCGGGCCAAGCGATCGGCTGTGTGCGGGAGTTCGATCCCCTCCCCACGGCCAATCGGCTCGAAACTCAACCTGCCGCCGATTCTACTGGCACACCCCGACGCTTGTCAAGACATGAGCCATCACTATTTTTACAGTAATCGGTTGCCCGGTTCAACTTCGATTTTCGCGTGTAGGCGCCATCAATCCCTTGCGTCGAAAACACCCCAAAAATCGACGTTCTGTGATAAAGCAGACACCCATCGATGGCAACCTGTCGGCTTGCGCGCATTGCTCCCTTTGCAAGCCCATGCACCCCGGGATCCAAGGGATTCGCGTCCATGGCCTCGGTTCGCGGATTTTTATGCTTCGTGCGATTTATGTACTATAATACTATTTCACAATCGAGATGGTCTCCCCGCGGGATTCGCGCGGCGAGGGTCGATCGTGTACGATGCCCCGAGTTGACGCGAAAGGTGGCTCATGGTTTTCTCCGCGTGGGTGGTCTCCCTGGCCTTGGGCGCCGCGCCCGATATCGTCGCCCTCGACAACGGCGCCATGCGTATCGAAATCGATCCCCGGGAGTTCGTCGTCCGCTTCGTCGGCAAACCCGGCGGCGAGAACTTCCTCGATCCCGTGATTCAAGGCGAGCGCACGCCGGCCGACGCCGAGCATACGCCCTCGGCCGGCCTGACCACCCAAGTCCTCCCGTTCCCCGACGACGACGCCCTGACACACGGCCCGGCCGAGGTGCTCCGCCAAGGACCGCTCCACGCGGTCCTCATGGGACCGGTGTCGCCCGAAAACGGCCTGCGCGTCCGCAAGGAATTCCGTCTCGCGGACACCGAGGCCAGGGCCGTGTTCACCGTCACCGTACTCGCCGAAAAGCCCGATCCGCTCGAGGTCACCGTTCGCAACGAAGCCCGGGTCCCCATCGGGAGCGCCTTGAGCGCCGCGACCGGCGATGCGCCCCTCCAGGTGATCGAGTCCCCCGCGCCCCTCGAATTGAAAATGGACGCATTGGGACCCATCGACGTGCCCCCGGCGGACATTCCCGGCCGCGTGATGCTGGGCGCGCTCACCGCGACGCTTTTTCATTATCGCGGGCAAACCCGGTGGGCGCGCGAAGTGGCCGATGTCCGCTTGCCCGTAAACGCGTTTCCCGGCGGGCGCAATGCCGTGCTCGTGCTCGACCGCCCCGCGAACGACTATACCGCCACGCTCGCGGGCGCGCCCGGGAAAGTCACTTCCGCGGCCCCCCTCGTCTTCCGGGAACTCTGGATCATCGAGACCGGCAGCGCGGTCACCCCCGCGCCGCGGCCCGGTCCCGGCGAAACGTCCCGCTAACGGACCGCCCCTTCATGCCCGGTCGATCTTCCCGGGGCGACACGCTTCGGCCCCTCGCCACGCTCGCGTTCGTGTTGGTCGTCGCAACGTTGTGCTCTCCCCGCCCCGCCGGCGTCCCATTGTTCTGGCAGCCCGAGAATCTCTCGAACATGCTCCGCCAAATCTCCGACATCGGCATCCTCGCCGTCGGGATGACCGTCGTGATCGTCGGCGGCGGAATCGACCTCTCGATGGGCTCGCTGCTGGCCCTCTCGTGTACCTTGTTTGCCCACGTCTTCACGACGCAGACGGCGTGGTGGTCGCCTGCCGCCGCCGCCACGCTCGCCATTGGCATCTGCGCCGGCATCGGTGTCCTTTCCGGGACCGTCATCACCCATCTGCGCTTACAGCCATTCATCGTGACGCTGGCCGCCATGATCGGCGCGCGCGGCCTCGCGCGATGGTGGGTCGACAATTCCACCATCGCCGTCGGCTACGACGAGCGCACCCGCCCCCTGGTCGAGTTCGCCGGGCAAAAGGCTGTTGTCGTCCCGGCCTTCCTCGCCGTGGCCCTCGCCGGCTTCGTACTCCTGAGGTTCACCCGCTTCGGCCGCTACGTGGCCGCCGTCGGCGGCAGCGAGGAGACCGCGCGCCTCTCGGGACTCCCCGTCGCCTCGGTCAAAATCCGCGCCTATGCTTTCTCCGGCCTCGTCGCCGGGATCGCCGGCGTGCTCTATTGCTGCGAGACCCACCAGGGAGACCCCAAGGCCGGCATGGCCTATGAACTCGACGCGATCGCCGCCGCCGTCATCGGCGGCACGCGCCTCGCCGGCGGCCGCGGCGGAATTCCCGGGACCCTCGTCGGCGCGCTCGTCCTCGGGATCGTCTCGAACGTCCTCGGCCTCAACAACGTCGACGAGAATGTACAGTGGATGCTCAAAGCGGGTATCATAGTAGCCGCCGTGTGGCTCCAGCGGCTCGGATCGACGGAGCGGAACTGACCGACAACGACCCAACGCGGGGACGGAGACCGACAATGCGCAATCGATGGCCCATCGCCGCCGCCCTGGCCGGCGCCGCCATGCTCGCGGGATGCGGGGAATCTCCCGATTCCACTGCCGCGAAAGACGCTTCCGCGAAACGTTTCATCATCGCCTTTTCGCAATGCAACAGCGCCGAGCCCTACCGCGCGGCACAGAACGCGATCATGAAACGCGAAATCGCCAAGTACCCCGATTGCGAACTCCTCGTCCAGGACGCCCAACAGGACAACGCGCGCCAGATTCAACAAATCGAAAGCTTCATCCTCCAGGGAGTCGACGTCCTCATCGTCGCCCCGAACGAGGCCGCCCCCCTCACGGCCGCCGTCAAGAAGGCCCGCGGCAAGGGCATCAAGGTCGTCTGCCTCGAACGCAATCTACTCGAACCGGTCTACGACGCCTTCGTCGGCGCGAACAACGTCGCCATCGGCGAGATGGCCGGGCAGTTCATCGCGGAGCATCTCAAGGCCACGCCCAATCCCGTCGTCGTCGAGCTCAAGGGCCTGCTCGGCACGAAGCCCCAGGAAGAACGCCATGACGGCGCCCGCAAACACATCGACGCCGTCCCCGGCGTGACCGTCGTCGAGGACGTGGCGAACTGGCTCCAGGAAGAGGGCCAGAAGCGGATGGAGACCCTCCTCCAGGCCCAGCCGCGCATCGACGCGGTCTATGCCCACAACGACCCCATGGCCGTCGGCGCCTACTGGGCCGCGAAGAACGCAGGCCGCGAGAAGGAAATGATCTTCGTCGGCGTCGACGGACTCGGCGGAGAAAACGGCGGCGTGAAGCGGGTCATGGACGGCATGCTCGCCTGCACCTTCTACTATCCCACCTGCGCCGCCGAGGGATTAGACCTCGCCGTGCGCCTCGCGCGCGGGGAATCCGTCGACAAGGAACTCATCCTCGAGCCCGCGCGCATCGACTCCGCGAACGCCGCCGAGTGGTACGCCAGAGTCACGGTCGAGTGAGGTCCATTCCCGCCAAACACTGCGCGCGCCGGGTCCTCGCCGCGCTCGCGCTCGCCTGCCTCGCCGGATGCGCCCCCTCGCCCCACGACCTCGCCGCCGCGGGCGACGCCCCCCGCCTCGAGGCCCTGCTCCAGTCCAAGAAAATCCTCGCCGATTCCCAAGGCCCCGGCCGCAAGAGGCCCCTCCACTACGCCGCCACCCACGGCCAGCTCGAGACCATGCGCGTATTGCTCAAGTACAAGATCAACATCGACTCGCGCGACGAAACCGGCCTCACCCCGCTGCACTGCGCCGCCGTGTGGGACCGCATCGACGCCGCCGGGATGCTGCTCGACGCCGGTGCCAAGCTCGACGTGCTCGACAACTTTCGCGACTCCCCGGTCCACCTCGCCGCGATGCACGACCGCCCCGCCATGATCGAGTTCCTCGCCGGGCGCGGCGCCAACCTCCGCTTGCTGAACAAGGAAGGAAAGTCCGCGCTCGACCTCGCCATCGAGCAACGCAAGGCCGGGGCGGCCGCCGCCCTGCGCGAGGCCCTCAAGACCGCGCCCCCGGCGCCGGATACCCCGCCCGAGGAACCCGCCCCATGAACCCGGCCCCCGCATGCGCATGAACACCCGGCCATTGTAGGCCCACCCCGAAGGAAGTCCGCCCAATGCCCCCCGAACGGTCCCGCGAACTGCGCGGCATGCTCTTCATCCTCGCCTCTGTCCTGCTCTGGAGCACCGCCGAGGTCGTCACCCGCACCATCACCGGCATGATCAATCCCTTCCAGGTCGCCACCGCCCGCTTCGTCATCGCCGGCGCCTGCCTCGCCCCCTTCCTCCATGTCGAACTCAAACGCCGCAACCTGCGCCTCAACCCGCGAATCCTCCTCCACGCCCTCTGGCTCTCCGCCATCGGCATCGTCGCATCCAGCACCCTCTACCAATACAGCCTCGACTACGCCGGCGCCGGCCCCATCGCCACCGTCTTCGGCACCATGCCCATCTGGGTCCTCGCCCTCTCCCGCGTCATCCTCGGGACCTCCTTCTCCCTCCCCAAGGCCCTCGGCGTCTCCACCGGCTTCCTCGGCATCGCCGTCCTCTCCTCCAGCGAAAGCTCCGCCACCTTCTCCCTCCCCGGCCTCCTCCTCGCCTTCGGAAGCGTCATCTGCTTCTCCCTCTTCACCGTCTTCGTCAAGCGCTTCGCCGCCCAATACGCCGGCCTCCCCTTCACCGCCCTCACCGTCATCATCGGCGCCATCCTCATGGTCCCCATCACCGCCATCCAGGGAGACACCCTCGCCCTCGATCACCTCCCCGAAGTCGCCTGGCAAGTCCTCTACCTCGGCGCCGGCACCACCGGCATCGGCTACTACCTCTACTTCACCGGCCTCGAGGCCGTCGACCCCACCCGCGCCGCCAGCGCCCTCCTCCTCAAGCCCCCCCTCGCCGTCGCCCTCGCCTGGCTCGTCCTCGCCGAACCCATCACCTGGCACCTCGGCATCGCCGTCGACATGGTCCTCCTCGCCCTCTACCTCGTCAACCTCGCCCCCCGGCCC
>CANKTP010000083.1 GCA_947486375.1 Candidatus Hydrogenedentota bacterium
GGAGAGGGCGAAGGAGAGGGCGAAGGAGAGGGCGAAGGAGAGGGCGAAGGAGAGGGCGAAGGAGAGGGTGAGGGTGAGGGCGAGGGTGAGGGAGGGTGTTTCGGTGCGGGGCTCAACATCCCCCTTGATCCCCCTTCTAAGGGGGACTTGCCTTGGGGCGACGTGTTCGTCTTGGCCCTGGCGGCGGTGGCGGGTGTGTTGCCACGGCCCGGAAAGAGACCCACGGCGGGGAATGCCTTGTAGCGATACGGGGAAACCCCCCGTTGCGCGATTGCGCCATGATTTGACATGACGCCGCGCAGTCTCTAGGCTACGCACTCTTTTTCACCCGCCGGCAGGACAGGGAGAGGATCGCGTGTACAGACCCGAAATCAAGATAGTCGATTGCACCATCCGCGATGGCGGTCTCATGAACGATCACCGCTTCGAGAAGCCCGTCGTGAAGGCGGTGTTTGGCGCGCTGGCGGAGGCGGGCGTGGACTATGTCGAGCTCGGCTACAAGTGCGACAAGAAGCAGTACCCGGCGAAGGATTTCGGCGTCTGGAAGTTTTGCGACGAGGCGGACCTTCGCGACGTGGCCCACGAATGCGACACCAAGGTGTCGGTGATGGCGGACGTGGGGCGCGTGGACTACGACGATTTTCTTCCCGCGAAGGACTCGATCGTGACGCTGTACCGCGTGGCGACCTATGCGAAGGAAATCGACAAGGCGATCCACCTGGGCAATCACTTGAAGGGTCTCGGGTATGAGGTCGCGGTGAATATCATGGCCGTGTCGCACGTGCTCGAGCCGGACTTGGACGAGGCGCTGGCGCAACTGGCGCAGACGAACTTCGAGTTCATCTACCTCGTGGATAGTTTCGGATACCTCTACTGCGAGCAGATTCAATACCTCGCCGACAAGTACATCTCGGCCCTTCCTGGCAAGACGATTGGCATACACTGCCACAATAACCAGCAGCTCGGGTTTGCGAACACAATCGAGGCGATTATCCGCGGCATTAACATGCTGGACAGCAGCATCTACGGCATGGGACGCGCGGCGGGGAATTGCAACACGGAGTTGTTGCTGGGTTTCCTCAAGAACCCGAAGTACGACATCCGGCCCGTCCTCGATGTGATCGAGGCGCATTTCGTCGAGTTGCACAAGAAATTGAAGTGGGGCTACGAAATTCCCTACATGATCGTGGGGAACCTCAACAAGCATCCCCGGTCGGCGATGGCGATGGTGAAGGACGGAAGCACGCAGAGTTTTCGCGAGTACTTCGACAAGCTCGTTCACGAAGACGAGGTCTAGTTCCCGGCGGTCCGCCGCCGCCTCGCGCACGCAAGGAGAATCTCGATGGGACGCGATCTAGCCCCCGGCGAATTTGTGATGGGCATCGATATTGGGGGCACCAATATAGTCGCGGGGGTACTCGATCACAAGTACAATCTCGTGGGCCGCTGCAAGAAGAAGACCCACGGAAAGAACCGCGGGCAGTCCACCGAGGAACGGGTCATCCGGGCGGCGAACGTGGCGCTCGAGATCGCGGGGACCCCGAGCCTCAAGGCGATCGGCATCGGTTCGCCCGGTCCACTCGATCCCATCAAGGGGATCATTTACGACACGCCAAACCTCGCGTGGAACAATTTCCCCCTGGCGGACACCATCGCGAAGGCCTTTGGCGTCCCCTGTGCCGTCGACAACGACGTCAACATGGGGACCTACGGCGAGTGGGTCTTTGGCGACCTGAAGAACTGCAAGGACGTGCTCGGCGTGTTCCCAGGCACGGGTATCGGGGGCGGCATCATCATCGACGGGAAGATGCTCCAGGGGTTCAGCGGATCGGCCGGCGAGATCGGGCACATGACGATCGAGGTGAACGGTCCCTTTTGCGGTTGCGGGAAACGGGGATGCCTCGAGGCCGTCGCGTCGCGCATCGCGATCGCGGAGCAGG
Organism: Candidatus Hydrogenedentota bacterium; assembly: GCA_947486375.1. GTDB lineage: Bacteria > Hydrogenedentota > Hydrogenedentia > Hydrogenedentales > CANKTP01. Next base: position 1,941 of record CANKTP010000083.1, read on the forward strand.
TGGCGGCATTGGCTGCACGGCACGACGCCCCCTACATCTTCGAGAACTGCGGGACGGACCTGGCCAATATACGCAGTAGCAGCCTCGCCAAGGCCATCGAGGCCGGCGACAAGAAGGTCGAGGCCGTGGTGCGGAAAGCGGCCTACTACATCGGCATCGCCGTGGGCAACCTTGTGAACGTCTTGAGTCCAGAGGCCGTGGTGCTCGGGGGCGGCTTGGTCGAGGCGATGAAGGAACTCTACCTCCAGGAAGTCGAGCGCGGCATGAAGGAGCACGCGCTGCCCTTTGTCCGCAAGGGGGTCAAGCTGAGCGCCGCGAAGCTGGGGGACGACGCGGTGCTGATGGGCGCGGCGAAAATGGTCTTGGAACGCTTGAAGGATTGACGGACGGCGGTCGCGAGCGGGCGAATTCGTGGCTGTCGGCGGGCATTCCTTGGAATTCCGGGGAATCTGCGGTATAGTTTAGGTAGTCCACTCGCGGCGCAATCGGGGCGCTTGGGCAGGCTTGAATCCTTCGGGTTGGAGAATATCGAATCCATGCCGTTTCCGTGCGTTGCCCCGAAGGCCGGGGTGTTTCGCGTCCCCCGACGGGCAATTTCGCCCATTGTCTTCCTGGCCGTTTGCGCGCTCCCGGGCGCTGTTCCGGTGCAGGCCCAAGACAATTGTTCCGCCTGTTCGGATTCCGCGCCGGTCTTTCCGCCATGGGCGGATGTCGCGGGGGACGCGGGGCTCGATCCGCTGGTCCTGGGCTTGGGCATGCAATGGGTCGAGCGCGCGCAGGATGGCACGGATTTGACGCTGCAGGGCGCGCATTTGCTTCCGAACGACGGTTCGGCGTCGATCGATCTTTATTACGACGAGTTTGGCCACGTGTTCGACCCCGACACCCTGGCGAGTTTCGGAATCTATCCGAAGCAGTGGAACTACGCGCCCGCCGAGCGCGATACCCATGCACCTTCGGGATCGAAACGCTCGGCCCGTCCCGCGCCTCCGGTGCCGATTGCGCCCGCCGGGCCCGCCACGTTGGAGCTTCCGCGCGTTGACTTGCGTGCCATCAAGTCCGAGGATGCCGAGCGCGAGGCGCGCGATTCGAAGGGCGCCATCCGGACGGGGATCCATGTGCCGCTCAGCGGGAGCGTTCGGCTGACGGGAGATTCGGCCACGCATGGCGTTTGGGAGATGCTGCCGGACGGGTCGCGATTGTGGACCCTGACGCTTGTGTCCGCCGGGGCGCTGGGACAACGGATACACTTTACCGAGGCCGTCGTGCCGGAGGGCGTTCGGCTCATCGCCTATAACGCCGCAGCGCCGGGCGAGTCCTACGGACCGTTCCCGGGCCCCGGGGAGCCCGTCACCGATATTTGGACGCCGACGTGCTTCTCCGAGTCGGTTGTGATCGAGTGCGCCGTGCCGGCGGGTGTCAACGCGGGCGGGTTGTCGGTCTCCATCGACCGGATTCTCCACAAGTACCGGGCGATCGGGGGCGACGGCGTGGGAGGAGGCGCCAAGTCCCCCGCGGGCGCCTGTAATTTGGACTCGACGTGTCACCCCGATTGGGCGGACCAAGCCTCCGGGGTCGCGGGACTCGATGCCATCAGCTCGCCGGGATCGTTTTTCTGCACGGGCACGCTGCTCACGGACAGTGACGACAGCACCGAGACGCCGTATATCCTCACGGCGAACCACTGCCTGAGCACGCAGACCGCGGCGAACAATCTTGAGGTGTACTGGTTCTACCAGACGAGCGCGTGCGACGGGACGGCGCCCAGCCCGCTCGTGGTTCCGCGGACGACCGGGGGCGCGGATTTGTTGGTGACGACGACGCTGACGGCGGGCACGGACTTCTGCCTGTTGCGTCTGCGCAATGCGCCGGATCCCGGGGCGGCATTTGTCGGGTGGGCGGCCTATGCCTATGGCGCGGGCAACCCGACGACCTGCATTCACCATCCGCGGGGGGACTTCAAGCGAATTACCTTCGGAACGCATACAGCCGTGCTCGATGGCCAGAATCCGTCGATCTACGGCGACACGTGTATCTCGACGGATCTTGCGGTGAACCGGTTCTATCAGTCCACATGGGCACAAGGCACCACCGAGGGGGGCTCATCGGGCAGTCCGCTTTTCAATTCGCGCAAGCAGATAATCGGCCAATTGTGGGGCGGGGGCGCGTCGTGCAGCCAACTACTGTGTCCCGATTATTATGGGCGATTCGAGGTAAGTTTCGCGCTGATGCAACCGTTCCTGGCACCCGCGGGCGAGGGACCCGAACTTTCGCTCGCGGCGGCGGAATACGTCGCGAACGAGAACGGAGGTTCCGTGACGCTGGCCGTCGAGCTCATTGGGAATCCCGTGCCCGGCGTAACCTCGAAGGTGAACTTCGCCACCGCCGCGGGCACGGCTTTGCCGGGGACGGATTACGTCGAGACGTCGGGAACGCTGTTTTTTCATCCGGGGACCCTCTCGCGCAACATCACGGTCCCGGTGACCGACAATGACGTTGCGAACCCGGGCGCGCCGAGGACCTTCACAGTGACCCTGGGCAGTCCCGTCGCGGCCGTGGTGGGGCCGGGGGCACAGGCGACGGTGTCTATTGTCGACGACGATGCGGACACGGATGAGGACGGGATTTCGGACTTCGACGAGGTCAACGGCACCTTGGGCGAGGTCACCGACCCGAACAATCCCGACACGGATCGCGATGGGATTCCGGATCTCGACGAGTACAACGCCACGCTCGGATACGCGACGAGCCCGGTGCTTCGGGACACGGATGGGGACGGCTACGGTGACCTGACGGAGATCCAGTTCGGGTTCAATCCGCTGGACGAATTGGATTTCCCCGATTCTTTACCGGCGCTTCGTGTCCCGTTTTTCGGGACGCGGTAGGCGCATCGGGGGGCGGCCGTTTCCCCGACCTATCGTTTTGACACCTCGGCGTCGAGGTGAATCCGCGAGCCGGTGGTCTGGCGTTGTCCTTGGTATTTTCCCCGGTAAGGATGTTCGACTGCCTGGTCGGCCTTCGCGAGGACGAGTTGGCATATGCGGCGTCCGGCCTCGATGCGCATGGGGGCGGCGTTTGCGTTGTATAGCTCGAGGGTGATCGCCCCCTCGAACCCCGGGTCGACCCAGCCCGCGTTCTGGATGAATAGCCCGAGGCGGCCTACCGAGCTGCGCCCCTCGACGAATGCCGTGAGGTCATTGGGCAGGCGGACCACCTCGACGGTCGTCGCGAGCACGAACCCCCGGGTCGGGATGATGAACGACTCGGCGGTGACGGATTCGTAGTCGGGGGCCTCGGACATCGAGCAGATGCCGTTTGTCGCCTTCGGAGTGAGGAAGGTGTTGCCCAAGCGCAAGTCGACCGAGGCGGGCTCGATCTGCGCGGGGTCGAGGGGATCGATGCCCAGCTCGCCCGAGGCGAGCATTTGGCGGATGGTGCGGTCCGATAGTATCAACGGGGTTCCTTTCGGGTCGATGGCGCGGGACGGAAAGGACAGAAGGGACGAAAGGGACACAAGGCGGCATGCCCGGTTTCTGTCGCAATCTTCAATGGGGGACTTGTCCTTCTGTCTTGGTTACGTATCTAGTTCGTGGGTCCGGCCCGTGGCGGCGGAGTCGTGGACGGCCTGGGTAGCCTGCATGTAGCGGAGACCGTCCTCGAAATTGGGATGATACTCGAACTTGGGATCGCGGATCGCGCGGATGAAATCCTCCTCGACGCGCCAGTTCGCGACGTCGTAGGCGTCCTCGGGGCGAATCGGGATTTGCGCGAAATCCTCGCCCCGGCGTGCCCCGTACAATTTGTCCGGAAGTACGTCATACCGGAGCGTCGCGTTCGATCCGTAAATCTCGATGCGGTCGACGCCGTGATGGACAACGGTGCTGAAGGTGTATTGGACCGGCACCCCGCCGCGCGTGATTGTATTGGCGAGAACCTCGTCCGGGATGCGGACTTCGACAGGGGTGCCGGTGGCGTCGGGCCGTTGGCGAACGAAGGTATGGGTCTGTGCGGAGACGGACTTCGTCGGGCCGAACCAGCGATGGATCACCTCGAAGTACATGCCCATCGTGTGGATGTTGAGCCCGGAGAGGGCCGCGTCTTTGCGCCAGTTGATGGGGGCCGTGTCGTCGGCGAAGGCGGATGCGAAGCCCTGCACGCGAACCAGGCGAGCTTGACCCAGATAGTCCTCGCGGAGGAGACGTGCGATGGTGCGGTCGATGCTCAGCCCAAACGGCACGGGGCAGAGCATTGCAATCAGGCCGCTCGATTGCGCGGCGTCGTACATCTCGACGGCCTCGATCTTGTTCATCGCCATCCGGGCCTGGCAAAAAACATGTTTGCCCGCGCGAAATGCCGCGAGCGAGATCGCGCGGTGCAGGTAGGGCCAGGTCCCGATGAGGACAGCGTCGATATCGGGGCGTTCGACGAGAGTTTTCCAATCCGTCTCGATATGCGGAATCCCGAACTCGCTCGCGGCTGCCTCGCCCGACTCGCGCGAGCGATTGCAGACGGCCTGGAGTTGAACCCCGTCGATACGGCGGAGACCGGGGACGTGACGCTGGCGGCAGATGCCGCCCAGGCCGATGATGCCGATGCGAACGGGTTTCATTTCTTCGATCCTTGGTTGACTAAGAAATCGCGGAGGCCATCGAGGTCGTCGGTATTGATCAGGTCGACGCCGGCATCGAACAAGACCCTCCACATCTCCGCGCGCGGGGCGATGGCCCAGAAACGCACCAGGCGTCCCTCGGCGTGGGAGCGCGCGACGATGTCGTCGAGCTTGGCGCGTTCCTGTGCGGGCATCTCGCCTTTGCCATGCCACTTGAACACGCCGGCCCAACTATCGCTGATGAGGGGGATGAATTCGGCGCTTGCGCCGCCGCCGATATCGTCCGGGCGTCCGTCGTATGCCGCGTAACGGACCGGCGTCGTCTCCATGAGCGTGCGCGGGCGGTCGCCCGAAACGATGGCCCGCACGGCGCGTTTCTCCAATCCCTTCGGCCCAAAGGAAGTCAGCATCCCGGCATAGTCCCGTTCGAGGACTTCATGCAATGCGGCGAAGCAGGCCGCGCCGTCGTTCTTGAGGTCGATCAAGAGGATGACTTCGGGGCCGCCCGGATACACCCGCCCGCCGTTCGAGCGCACGCGATCCGCGAGCGGGTCGAGGTAGAGCTTCTGGAGGGTCTGTCCGGGGACGGCCTTGGCCGCATCGTGGGCGACGCGGAATTCGCCATCGAGAAACCAGATGTCCGCCTCGACGCTACAGAAGCCGCGATCCAAGGCGTCGAGGAGCGGGCGTGCGTGCTCGTAATCGTTATGTGCGTGCGCCCGAACGAGTGGCTTGGGCGCGTCCGCCGCGAAGACCGTATATGAGCCGGTTAGCGTGACGAACAAGGCTAGAAATGGCATGGAAATGGATCGCATCTGCAATTCTCCGGCGGGACTCCGGGAACATTAACTCGCATGGGGACACGGAATCCACACCGGGGATCGTTGCGCAAGGCGATTCAATGGACCATAATCGAACGGCTAGGGAATGATTCGGGCGGTTTGTTTGTAAGTACAGGAAGAAAAGGAGCATCGTCCCATGATTCGCTCGTTGACTGTAACCGCTACATTGGTCGTTACCGGACTATTGATCGCCCTCGCGGTCCGGCCCGGAAACGCGGAGGATACGAAACTGAACCCCCTGAACCCCGAAGAAACGCGCGTCATCGTAAACAAGGGCACCGAGATGCCCTTTACCGGCGAATTCCATGCCTCGAAGGAAAAGGGCACGTACATTTGCAAGCGGTGCGACGCGCCCTTGTATACCTCCGAATCGAAGTTCGATTCCGGCTGCGGCTGGCCGAGCTTCGACGACGAGATTCCGGGCGCGGTGAAGCGGCTTCCGGATCCCGACGGCCGGCGCACCGAGATCGAATGCGCCAAATGCGGCGGACACTTGGGCCACGTCTTCCTGGGCGAGGGCTTCACGAAGAAGGACACGCGGCATTGTGTGAACTCGATCTCGATGAAGTTCGTGCCTGCGGCGATGGCGAGCGCGGCGGTGGACGGCGCGCCGGTCAACACGGAACGGGCCATATTCGCGGGCGGATGCTTCTGGGGCGTCGAGTACCACTTTCTCCGTGCGCCCGGTGTCGTTTCGACGACGGTCGGTTACATCGGGGGGAAGACCGAAAATCCGACCTACAAGGACATTTGCTACAAAGACACCGGCCATGCGGAAGCGCTCGAGGTGGTCTACGATCCGGCGAAAACGAATTTCGAGACGATGGCAAAGCTGTTTTTCGAGACCCACGACCCGACCCAGCTCAACCGGCAGGGGCCGGACATTGGGGATCAATACCGATCCGCCGTGTTCTACGCGAATGACGAGCAAAAGGCGATCACGGAGAAGTTGATCACGAAGCTTACGTTGAAGGGGCTCAACGTGGTGACGCAGGTTGTGCCTGCCACGAAATTTTGGCCCGCCGAGGACTATCACCAGGAGTACTACGAGAAGAAGGGCTCGGAGCCTTACTGTCACGCGTATACGAAGCGGTTCTAATTGGGGGCGTCCGGAAAGCGGGGATGGACGGGATGGACACGATGGACGATATGGACGGGCGCCGAAATTGAAGGAGGAGCGATCGGCTTGAGGCATGGCGCCTTCATTCGTTGTCCTTGCCGCATTGGCGGGTAGCCGGTTACTATGGGGCGTCCGGCCCGGTATATGCGGGTAGTCTTCCTCGTACACGCGAGCATGGAGGGCGAGGCCGGGACACAAAGGAACCTTCCGGGTGAACACCGCCAAAGCCATCGCCAGTTATCGCCGTCTTCGCGGCGCGGCGGCGTGGCGTCTCCTCGCGGCGGACACGGCGCCGGCGATCCTTGCCTTGTTGCAGTCGCACCTCCTCGATGAAAACCGGAGCCTGGGGGCGTCGGTGTTGTTCGAGCGCATCGGCAGGGACCTTGAGGCGCTGCGCGGCGACGGGGAGGACATGCCGCGGACGGCCCAGGCCTATGTGTCCGACTGGCTCTCGGCGGGGTACCTCTCTCGCCGGTTTCCCCCCGGCGCGGCCGAGGAGGAATACGAGCTCACCGCGGCCGCCGCGGGCGCGATCCGATTCGCGACGGGACTCATCGATCGGCATGCCACGGCCACCGAGAGCCGATTGTCGACCGTCATCCAACAACTCGCGCGCCTAGCCGACGAGACGGAGAGCGATCCCGCCGTCCGGATAGCCGCGCTCGAGGCGGAACGCGAGCGCATCGACATCGAGATCGAGGCGGTCCGGCAGGGGCGGGTGCGCACCCTGCCCGGCGACCGCGCGCTCGAGCGCGTCCGCGAGATCATCGCGCTGGCCGGCGAGCTGGCCGCCGATTTCCGGCGTGTCCGGGACGAGTTCGACCAACTCAACCGCGAGCTTCGCGAGCGCATCATGGACAACGACGGTAGCCGCGGCGAGACGCTCGAGGCGTTGTTCGCCGGGGTGGACGTGATCGCCGACAGCGATGCCGGGCGGACGTTCTACGCTTTCTGGCGCCTGCTGACCGACCCCGAGCAAGGCGCGACGCTCGAGGAAGCGCTCGACCGGGTGCTTGGGCGCGAGTTCGCCGCCCGGATGGAGGTGCGCGAACGGCGGTTCCTGCTCCGGCTAATCCAGTCCCTGCTCGAGCAAGGCGGGTTGGTCCACGAGGTGCTGCAACATTTCGCGCGCAGCCTCAAGCAGTTTGTCCAAAGCCGCGAGTACCTCGAGCAACGCCGGATGAACCAGCTGTTAAAGGAGGCGCAGCGCGCCGCGTTGGCCATCAAGGAGAGCGTCCCGGCGGGGGCGCCCCTCGAGTACGACCTTCCGCTGACCAGCAGCCGCATACGGTCCATCGACCAATGGGTCCTTCACGACCCGTCGCTGCATACCATCGAGAAAGGAGTGCATCCGGGCGACACGGCGCTCATTGGCCTTGACTCGATCGGCGAATGGGTGGCACAGTCCGAGATCGATTTCCGGTCGCTCGAGGGGAATATTCGCGCCGCGCTCGAGGAGCGCTCGCCGGTCTCGATCGGCGAAATCCTCGTACGGTTTCCCGCGGCCCAGGGACTGGGCAGCGTCGTCGGCTACCTGGCCTTGGGCAGCCGCCACGGCGTACCCGCGCCCGGGCACACCGAGGCCGTGACGTGGCGCGCGGCGGACGGAACGTGGCGCGGCGCGCGCATTCCCAAGGTGTACTTCGTCGAGGAAAACTTCCATGTATCCGGATGATTCGGAGGAACACCAAGCGGCTGTGGGCAACGCGGGCGAGGCCAATGTCCTCTTTGCCGGGGACACGGGCGAATTGGGGCTTGAGACGCGGCGGGCGCTTGTCCAATTGTTGTCGGGTCCGTCGCTGGATGGACGGCGGCACTCGAAGTTGTGGCCGGTCCTCATGCGGGACGAGGCTGTCGTTCGCGCGCGCCTTGCCGAATTGTTCCTCGACCTGGTGATCGATCATGACCATCAGGTGGCGTTCACGCGGCAGGCGGACGTGGGCGACTTGGACGCGCCGTCGCTCTTGCGGCGGTCGCCGTTGACGTTCATCGACTCGGTGTTGCTACTGTACCTTCGGCAGCGATTGACGCAGGCGGACGCCCGCGGAGAGCGGGCGGCGGTGGACCCGGAGGAGATTTCGGCCGACCTGGCGTTGTACGAACGCGCGGCCGGCACCGACCATGCCGGGTTCAACAAGAAGGTGCAAGCGTCGATCGAGAAGATGAAGTCGAATAGCATCCTTCAGAAAATCCGGGGCAACGAAAGCCGGTATGAGGTGTCGCCGACCCTCAAGCTGCTGTTCTCCGCCGAGGAGATCCAGGCCCTGACGCTGCAATACCGGGCCATGGCGGCCGAAGCCGCGGCCAACGGGGCGGGCACCCCGAAGCCCGATCCCGATCCCGGCGCCGACTGATGGACAGGGATTTCGGACAGACGCCGATGTTTCCCTCGCGGGAGCAATTCCGCATGTGCCGGTTGCAGGTATACAACTGGGGGACCTTCGAAAAGCTGCACACGATCCCGATCGCGGAAAAGGGCTTCCTGTTTGTCGGCCGCTCGGGATCGGGCAAGACGACGCTACTCGATGCCATCTCGACCTTGCTCGTGCCCCCGAAGTGGATCCATTACAACGCCGCCGCGCAGGACAACGAGCGCAAGGGCCGCGACCGCAGCATGGTGACGTATGTGCGCGGGGCATGGGCGGAGCAAAAGGACGGCGGCTCGGGCGAGGTCGCCACCCAGTATTTGAGAAAGGGGACCGTTTGGTCGGCGATTGCGCTGACGTTCCGGAAGACGAATGGGCGCGAGGCGACGCTTGTCCAACTCTTCTGGATTCGCGGGAACCTAAACGGTCCCGGCGACGTTCACCGGCACTTCATGATCCTCGAGCGCGCGTTCGACCTGACCGAGCTCGACGATTTCGATCTCGATGTCCGCCGGCTCAAGCAGGCCTTTCCCGATGCGCGTCATACGGACCAATTCTCGACCTATTGCGAGCGGTTCCGTGCGCTCCTCGAGATCGAGAGCGAGATGGCGTTGCGGCTCCTGCACCGGACGCAGTCGGCGAAGAACCTCGGGGACCTCAACGTCTTCCTTCGCGACTATATGCTTGACCGTCCCCCGACGTTCGACGTGGCGGATACCTTGGTGAACGAATTCGGCGAATTGAATGAGGCACACCAGGCGGTGATCACGGCCCGCGAACAGGTCCAGACGCTGGGGCCGGCCCGGGGCGACTACGCGCGGCGGAACGAATCCCTCGTCGAACGCGCCGGGCTCGAGGGCTTGGTCCGGGAGCTCGATGGGTACCGTGACGTGCGCCGCCTGGGACTGCTGGATGACCGCATTGGGCAACTCAAGGTGCGCGCCCAGGGGCTATCCGGCGAAGTCAGGGCGCTCGAGGACGCGCTCGAGAATAGCGAGCGGGCCCAGCGCGATCTCGAGGAGCAGCACCGTCGGCTTGGCGGCGGACAGATCGAGACCCTCGAGGCGGAGAAGGGCGCCCTCGATGGCCAGCGCGCCGAGCGGCTGCGGAAGCGGGCGCAGGTACAGGATGCGTGCCGGAACCTGGGCTGGGCTTCGCCCGATTCGCCCCAAGCCTTTGCGGACATGGCGGGCGACGCGCGACGCGAGCTTGAGGGCTGGCAAGCATGGGCGAGCGCCTCGCGCGAGCGGCAAGTGGACCTTGCCGCGTCGAAACGCGAGGCCGAGAAGGAATTCGCCGGGGTGGTAAAAGAAGTGGAGGCCTTGAAACGCCAACCCTCGAACATCCCCTCGCAGATGTTGGAACTTCGGGGCGGCATTGCCGCGGCCCTGGGCGTGGGCGACGATTCCCTGCCCTTCGCCGGCGAGTTGATCGAGGTGAAGGCATCGGAATCGGCATGGCGCGGCGCCATCGAGCGTGTCCTGCACGGGTTCGCGCTGTCCATCCTGGTCGAGGATCGCCACTATGCCAGCCTGTCGAACCATGTCAACGGCGTCCATCTTGGGGCGCGGCTCGTGTATTACCGCACCCAACCGGGCGCGGCGTCATCGAGGGTCCCCGGGATCGATTCGCTGCCGCGCAAGCTTGAGATCAAGGAGTGCCGGCACAGGGCCTGGCTCGAGGCCGAGCTCGAGCAGCGCTTCGACTATGCCTGCGTGGATTCGACGCTCGCGTTCCGCAAGGCGGACCGGGCGTTGACGCGCGAGGGGCAGGTCCGCCACGGCAAGGACCGCAACGAGAAGGACGACCGGCACAGAATCGACGACCGGCGCCGGTGGGTCTTGGGTTTCGACAACCGGGACAAGCGTGCCCTATTCGAGGCCCAGGCCCGCGAGCTTGCGGAAAAAATCGAGGGCCTTGCGCGGGGGATCGATGCCCTCGCCGAAGAGGAGGACACACGCCGGGGCCGCGCGATGTCTTGCCAGGGGATCGCGAACACCGAGTGGCGCGAAATCGACACGGCGCCCATCGAGGAACGGGTTCGCGGGATTGACCTGGCCTTGGAACGGCTTCGGGAGGGCAACGCGGCCCTCGACGAGATCGGGCGGGCACTCGAGAAAAGAAAGGCGCTGACCAAACGGGCCGATGGCACCTTGCGCGACAAGCGGGTCGACGCGAAGCGGAACGACGAGGTCTTGGCCGAGAGCGTTCGGAAACGGGAAGAGCTGCGTGCGGCGGCGACCGGCACCCGGCTGCTGGCGGAGGACTTGCGCGAGCGCCTCGATGCGCGGTTCGAGGCATTGCGCGAGGCCATGTCCCTCGACAATCTCGACAAGCAGACCGCGCTGGTCGAACGCGGGCTTTCGGCGGAGATCGGGAAACTCAGGGACGAACAGTCGAAACTCGACAACGCGATCGAGAACCGCTTCGCCGAGTTCAAGCGCCGCTGGCCGATGGAGGCGGGGGACGTCGACGCGACGCTCCCCAGCGCGCCGGACTTCCTTGCCAAGCTGGATCGGCTCGAGTCCGATGGCCTGCCCGCGCACGAGAAGCGCTTTTTCGACCTGCTCCAGACGCAGAGCCACCAGAACCTCGCTTCGCTGGGCTCTCACTTGCAACAGGCGCAGCGCGAAATTCGCGACCGCATGGAGATGGTGAACGAGGGCCTGGGCGAGGCGGAATTCAATCCCGGGACGCACCTGCGGATCGACGTGAGCGACCGGCAGCTCGCGGAGGTGCGTGAGTTCAAGCAGGAGATACGGCAAGCCCTCAGCCATGCCTTCACCGACGAGAGGGAAATGGCGGAACAGCGATTCGTCGTCCTGAGGCGGTTGGTCCAACGTCTCGCCAGCCAGGAACCGGCGGACCGGCGTTGGCGCGAGCTTGCGCTCGACGTGCGGCAACATGTCGAGTTCATCGGCCGCGAGCTTGACCGCGAGGGCGCGGAGATCGAGGTCTACCGAAGCGGGGCCGGCAAATCGGGCGGGCAACGGCAGAAATTGGCCACGACCTGCCTGGCGGCGGCGCTGCGGTACCAACTGGGCGGGAGCGGAGACCAGGTGCCCTCGTATGCCCCGGTCGTGCTCGACGAGGCCTTCGACAAGGCGGACAACGAGTTCACCGCGCTTGCGATGAATATCTTCGCGAGTTTCGGGTTCCAGATGATCGTCGCCACGCCGTTGAAGTCGGTGATGACGCTCGAACCTTTCATCGGCGGCGCGTGCTTCGTCGACATCGGGGACCGGCAGCGCTCGAGCGTGTTGTTGATTGAGTACGACGACGAACGGCAGCGGCTGAACCTGCCGGAACCGGCCCGCGATGAAGCGCCTGTTATTACTTCCTGACGGCGTGCGCGCCCTCCTTACGCGGCGATACGCGGATATGCGGCGGCAGTGGCTTGCGGGCGAAGGCGCATGGCCGATGACCATCGGGTTGGGTGTTCCGCTTGAATTCGACATGCAGGAACGCGCGGGCGATATTGGCCAGTGGATTTCGGCATGGCGGGATTGGCGGGCGCCGGGCCAGGTCGAGTGGCATGAGCGCCATTGGCGGACGATGGGCACGCACCGATTGCCGAAGTCGATTTCGTTCCCCGATGCACAAGCGGTTGCCGAGCAGATCGGGGAAGGGATGCAATGGCAACGGGCGCTCCTGCGGTATCGCCGTTTTTCGCGGCGTTGGCCGGGCATGCGGGACACGTTGCCGCGCTATGTCGATGTCCTCGCGGGGTATGCCGATGCCGAATTCAACCGGCTCGACTACTTGCTGACGTGGATCGAGGAGAACCCCCAGTCGAATTTGTATCCGCGCCAATTGCCCATTACCGGGGTCGACACGAAGTGGCTGGAGGAACGCAAGCCGATGGTTGCGGCGCTGGTGGCCGCGATGCAGGGCTTGGACACGACTGGGCTGGACTTTTTTCGGATCTGCGGGTTGAGGACGCCGCCGACGACGATCCGCCTGCGGCTTCTCGATCCGATACTCCGGGCATGCGCCGGGGGGCTGGGTGACATCACCGCGCCGATTGGCGAGCTTGCAGCCCTCCCGATTCGTCCTTCGCGATTGGTCGTGGTCGAGAATGTGCAGACGGGGCTTGCGTTCGGGGAACTCCCGGGCGCGGTGGTCGCGATGGGACTGGGATATGCGGTCGAGATATTGGCCGAATTACCTTGGGCTGCGGATATCCCCGGCGTCTATTGGGGCGATCTCGACACGCATGGTTTCGCCATCCTGAGCCATGCACGCCGTTTTCTTCCGCGTCTTGATTCGGTGCTGATGGACGAGAGTATCCTGCTTGATTACCGCGAACTATGGGGGGTTGAGAAACAACAACACCCCGCCGTCGATTTGCCGCGGCTGGGCGAAGCGGAAGACGCTCTCTACCGGGGGTTGAAGGAGAATCGCTGGGGAACCAACGTGCGGCTGGAACAGGAGCGCATTCCCTGGCCCCGGGCGTGGAGGGCGCTAACGGGTCGGGCCCGGACGACGTTTACTCCTTGAGCTCGGGCATGGGGCCGAAGAAGCCGACGATCTTCGTGATCATGCCGTTCGCGTCGAACTCGCCGTAGTCGATTCCGACGGTCGCGACCTTGCCGTCGGGAGTTCGCATTTCCCATCCGAAGCGAAATGAGCCGTGATGAATGTCGATCCCGGTGACGCGCACGATCGAGAACCCCTTGAGCTGCGGGTTGGCGAGAAATCCCGCGATGTGTTTCGAGAGGGCGTCCCGTCCCTCGACATGCGCGGAGGGATCGGTGTAGGTGGCCCCTTGCGCCCAGCCGGCCTCGAGGTGGGCGAGCCGCTTCGCCTCGTCGGGTTCGTTCCAGGATTGGAAGTAATGGTCGAGGGACGCCTTGACTTGTTCTTGCGAGTTCACCGCGGATTCTCCTACGTTGACGATCAGTCCCAATAACAAAACGATGCTTCCAGCGAATGTCACTCGATTCATGGCGTCGATATCTCCGTTTGCAACTCGCAATCCCGCCGGGACCGACGAGACCGCACTGGGGGCATCCTACAACATTCGCTTGGGGCGGTACGATTTGCCGGGCGGGAGTCGAGCGGAGGGACGGGACAGGAGGGCGAGGACGCTGGCGGGGCCGAATTTTGCCGGTGGGCGTCTTGCAATGCCGTCTGCGAACGCGCTACCGTAGGATCGATGTTACATTTGCGAATTCGGCGGGTACATGCGACATGACATTACTCTTGGGTAAGCGTGCAGCGCTGCTGGCCACGCTGCTCGTCGTGGCGAGCGTCGCCCTGTGTCTCGTGGTTCCCCACGCGCACGGCGGGGAGGTGGCGTCGAATTCGGACCACGATTGCGCGATTTGCCAGTTCCACAAGGGGGTCACCCCGGCCGCCGCGCCACTCGTTTCACTGGCCCCGCCGGAATCGGGGAGCGCACATTTTTTGCCGGGCGACCTGCCGGTCGTCTTGGTGTTTTGCGCGGTCGCGCATCCGCTTCGCGGTCCTCCGCTGTCCTAGTTCCTTCCTCCGTTATTTTCTGCATTTCCCCACCGTCAACACAACGCCCGGGATACGTGTCTCCCGGCGTCCATTCCCATGGAAGGAATAAAGCCCGTGAACCATATCCCACGGTTGATCGTGATCATCGGGGCCGTTGGCGCGATGTGCGCCCGGGCCAGTGGCGCGGACGTTTCGCAAAGCCCACTGGCCGACCAAATGAAGGCGCTCCAAGAGTCCGTTGCGACCCTACGGTCCGCGCTTGAAGACCAACAAAAGCAAATCGATGCACTGAAAGCCGAGAACGAGGCGCTCAAGTCGTCCCCCGCGCCCGCGCCAGCAGCTGCCCCGGTCTCGGCGCCCAAGGCGGCCCAGAATTCGTTGCCAGAAATCGGGGCGGTGCTGGACATCGTGGCGGGATCGTCAGAGAGCCGCTCGGACGAGGAGGGAAACGACCGGCTCAGCGCGCGCGAGCTCGAACTGATGCTGGGCTACGACGTTGACCCGTTTACCCGGTTCGACGCAGTGGTGTCGTTTTCGGACTTCGAGGAGGCAAGCATCGAGGAGGCCTATGTGTCGTACCTGGGGCTCCCGAAGGACTTGCGGCTGAAAGGGGGCAAGTTCAAGCCCCGGGCGGGCAAGGCCATTGCGATCCATCGCGACCAATTGGACACGGTGGACGAACCCCTGGTGATTCAGCGCTATTTCGGGGCCGAGGGAATGTCGAAGGCCGGGCTCGAGCTGTCGCGGTATTTCCCCCAATTCAACGACCGGTTTACCCAGGAACTCGTCCTTGGGGTCATCGAGGGAGGCGCCGGGGAAGGCGGCGAGATGTTCGGCGAGACTCGGCGCAGGCCGTCCTATTACCTGCACCTGAAAAACTACGTGGACATCTCGGACGTGTCGAATATCGAGCTTGGGGCCACCCTGTTGCGTGGATCGACCGATCCGGACGCGCGCGACGAGGTGAATGCCCTGGGCTTGGACTTGACGTACCAGCATTTTTTCACGCCTTTCAACAAGTTCAAGTGGCAGACCGAATTCTACGTTCAAGATCGCCGCGAGTCGGAGGTATTCGACTGGGACGCGGCGAATGCCTATGTACAAGCGGCGGCCTCGGGCGACTTGGGAACGTTCCTCGGTGCGTTTTCGGAAGGCCCGATCCGGACGGTCTACGATGACCGACCGTGGGGAATGTATTCGGGGATCGATTACCGGTTGTCCCCGCGCTTCGGCGTTGGCGGGCGATTCGA